>NHHQ01000037.1 GCA_002170915.1 Rhodospirillaceae bacterium TMED167
ATGCCTATAAAATTATGAAATCTGTTTCCTCCAATCCCAATTCTGTTCTGGCTGTTGGGAAACAATGCCTCTTAAAAAGACTCAAAACTAATGTTGATGCAGCAACATCTTTTACAACTTTGAAGCGCGTAATTTCAAAAAGTAACGGGAATTTTGTTCAAGACTCTCGTGCTTACAAATTGTTTTTGCATTCTCAAATTGATACTGAATTTCAAAAAGGTCAGGTTGTGCTGGTTGATGGTTGGTACCTGTCGGAGACAGAGGCTCTTTATTGCACCACTTTAGCTTGGGTACAAATGGAGATTTCGCAGCATGTTTTATGATGGGCGCTCTATTGAGAACGGCGGACTGATAGAAGCAGATTTGTGCATTCTGGGCGCGGGTGCAGCTGGCTTGACGATTGCTCAAGAATTCACCAGCAAAAATTCCAAGGTTGCGCTTATTGAAAGCGGCTCCCTAGAATTTGAGGACGACACTCAGGCGCTTTATGAAGGAGAAGACGAAGACATTGGTCTGGGTGATACGCGACTCCGGTACTTTGGCGGTTCGACAAACTGTTGGCATGGCCGATGCGCCCCTTTGGATAAGACAGACTTTGAAAAACGTGACTGGGTGCCCAACAGCGGCTGGCCCATATCTCGAGATGATCTTGTGCCATTCTACAGAAGAGCTTGTGACCTTCTCCATCTGGGCTCTTTTGACCAGTTCCATATAAAAGATTGGGAAACTAAGCTTTTCCCAGGACAGTTTTTTAGAAAAATAAAAAGTGTTGATAGCAAATTTCTGGGAATACCCTTTTTTCGAGCTGAAGAGCCATTTTTGCGTTTTGGGCCAAGATTTGCAAATCCCCTCAAACAGGACAAAAATATTAGTGTATATTTAAACTCTAATGTTGTTGAGATAGAGACAGATGAACAAACTACTGCTGTCCAGAATGTAAAAATAGCTACGATTGAAGGTAAGGAGTTTTCCGTTCGGGCCAAGAATTATGTTCTGTCGCTTGGTGGAATTGAGAATCCTAGATTGTTATTGTCTTCAAATTCAATTGCTCCCCAAGGCATTGGCAACAATTACGATTGTGTTGGCCGCTACTTCATGGACCATTCATTTACCGACATGAGTCAAATTTTTTATTCTAATGAAAAATTTTGCTTTGACGAGGAAGTACTGCAGGCCCCAGCGGGAGAACTTTTTTTTAGACCAAACGAGCAAACTCAAATTGATGAAGGTCTCCTGAACGCAGGAATTTATTTGAGTGGCATCAGTACACGTTCGGAGAGAGCCTTCATCCGTTTTGGCCATGACATAAAACGCGGAAATATATCATCAAGATTAGGTGAGCAAATACTTCACATGTCAGAAGATATTGGTGGCTTGGCTCATAATGCTGCCTGTCTTGTTCAGGGGAAAAGGGCACCATATGGGATGTGGGGAGTCATGGTGCAGGCGGAGCAACCTCCTCACCGCGACAATCGAGTAACCCTCGGGAACTCTAGAGATGCTCTTGGTATGAGAAAGCTCAAAGTTAAGAGAGAAATGCGAGAAATTGAAAGACATTCGGTTCTTCGGATTAATGAAATGTTTGCAATGGAAATTATGCGCCGTGGACTGGGAAGAGTTCATCAGAATCATGATTATGAAGATGGTCGAATTTTTCAAAAAGGTGTTGTCGATTCCCAGTTTGGCCACGATATGGGAACAACTAGGATGTCATCAAACCCAAAAGAAGGCGTCGTCGATATCAACTGTCAAGTTCATGGTATCAGCAACCTGTACATTGGTGGGTCTTCTGTTTTCCCAACCGGGGGCTTTGCCAATCCGACACTAACCATTATTGCCCTAGCTTTACGTATCGCAGACAAGCTAAAAAAGTAACATATTAATCTATTAATCTATTAATCTCTCAAAAAAGCTATTGAGGTCAAAACACGATAGCAATGCTGATGAAAAAAATTGCGAAGCGGAATGTCCGGGTATAAATAACCCAAACTTAACTGTAGACGTAGGATGACTAAAATTGAACGGAAGGCAATTATCGGCCACAAAGTACGACGCTTCCGCCAGAATAAAGGCGTCAGCCAAACCGATATGACCGCTATGCTCTATATTTCTCCAAGTTACCTGAACCTGATTTAGCATAATCAGCGACCTGTTACAGTTTCGCTTTTGTTCAGTTTGGGATACATATTTGAAATTAATCTAAAAGAATTTGCTAAGGACGATGGTGCCCGTTTCGCAGTTTAATTGGGTGAAGGCTTCGTGATCTTTTGTTCGAGGAAGAGGTTGTTGGAAATACAGAAATCCATGAACCCGTGGCATGTGCGCCTAAAGCGGCGCAATCAATAGTTAAGCTGTATAGTTTATAATGTCAGACGTGTGAGACTGCCCAATAGCAAGCCTACGCAAGTGGCTTGCTGAAGAAGATCAGTATACTCGACAAATGGGGTTGCTACGATTTCGGTTTGTTTAAGCATAATATAGCCACTTTCAGTTGTAAGGTTTCAATGCGTCATCAAACACAATGACAAGACGAATTATAAGTAATGAGCAAAACCCTACATTATCCGCATCAGTGTGGCACGTTGCATGGTAAAGATTTGCCATTTGCTGTTGTTGCAACCAAAACAACGAATTGAATTGTATTTTTTGACGTCTAAAATTATGTTACGTCGACAATTCTATAGTGCCCCTGTGGCGGAATTGGTAGACGCGCTGGATTCAAAATCCAGTTCTGGCAACAGAGTATCGGTTCGATTCCGATTGGGGGCACCATTAATTTTTTTAGCTGTATGGCAACACACTCCGGCAAGGAGTTTTTAAGGTGGGGCAAAAAGACAAAAGGAAACTTCGGGTGCAGAGTACTCGCACTATATTCAAAAACACTCAAAATCTATTTCTCGCAAGAGAGTGCCATTTCGATTCTCGCGTGGGTCACCACTTCTTTGTCGTTCAAAACTGTTTTTTAAATTGTAGTTCAGCTGTGCTGGATATAATAGGTCGCTGTACATTTTGCTATACAGTTGCGTTCGCAGCCTCAAAAAAAACATAAAAAGACTGCGGGTTACAGCGTTGCCCAAGCGCATTCAAAATCCGGTTCTGGCAAAAAGTGAGGGGTCGAGTCTCTCCCCAGGCACCACTTCACAAGTTCTTCTCTGGTTAAGCTATTAAATTCCAACGGTTCTATGGATGATATGGTTGGAGTGTATTCCATATTGTGTACCACGAAAGTTCCCTACGTTTATAAACGTGATGGTATTTTCTATTTTAATAGACGAGTACCTAAGGACCTGCCGAGACATTATCGATGTTCCAGAATAATTATTTTTCTCAAAACAAAGTCTGCTCAAGCAGCTAAAGTGAAGTCAGTATCACTAGCATCTCAGCTTGATGAGGAATGGCTTACTCTGCGGTGGAGTCAAAAAGATAATCCGGTTCGTCGGTTTCTATTCGATATGTCTTTCGAGCCTTCTCTGGCCCCTAGCCTATCGAAAACCAAGAACATCTACCTTGATGAAAAAGCTGGTAGTCGTCCCATTACGTTTAGTCAGGCTGCGGATCGTGCGGTGATGAATGTGATCAATATTGCAGGTGATAAACCAATAGACGGATATACCAGACAAGACGCCAACACGGACAGAGGTATAAAATCTGCCGTCCGGCATTAGATCAACCGCAGCGTGTCATAATCCGTGATAATGCAGGTCACGCAAACTATCGTGATTCAGAAAATTATGTGATACGTTAATGAGATGAGAAATTTACAAAATACATTTTTGGTTACCCTAGCCTTGTTGGGGGGGTGCCAAACAACTTCTGTTCCCACGTCATCCGTAGTTACCAGTCTTTTGGTTACAAGTGATAGGGCTCTCCCGCCNTGCCCAGTCAATANTCAGATAGACAAATGGAGCGACTGCATTGGTGAGCGTAATTATAAAAATGGGAATAAATATTTTGGTAGTTGGAAAAATGGAAAACCGCACGGGCAAGGTACCTTTCTTTACGGGCGTGGAGGCTCGTACGTTGGTGAACTCAAAGCTGGCATAAAGACCGGGCAAGGTGAGGGCATTGATGGTAAGGGAGGAAAATATACCGGTGCATACAAAGATGGTAAACTGGACGGCCAAGGCACTCTTACATTCGTTAAGCCGCATAAAAATGCAGGTTATAAGCACGTCGGTGGATATAAAAATGGCAAGAGACACGGACTAGGCAACTCAATATATGCCAACGGGGACAAATACTTTGGGGAATACCGGGCCGGTAAAAAATACGGCCAAGGAACAATAACCTATTCCAATGGAGACAAGTATGTTGGTGAATGGGCTCGTGACAAACCTAATGGGGAAGGCATCTATTTTTATTTGGCAGATAATCAATTCAAAGGAGACAGGTTCGCTGGTCAATTTGCGGATGGAAAATTTCACGGTAAAGGGACATATACTCTAACCCGCGGTGATAAATACTCTGGCTCATGGAAGAGCGGGTTGCCTCATGGAAAAGGTAATGAAACTTTTTTTGGAAGTGGAAACTTTATCCCTGCGTTTGAAAATGGCCAATACATGGAACAGGGTATAATTACAGTTCGTGGCCCAGAAAATTATGTTGGTGAATTCCAAAATGGTAAGAAGCATGGTCTAGGTACCAAAACATTTGCTGACGGCGATAAATATGTCGGAGAATGGCGATTGGGGCTCCCACATGGTCAAGGGTCTCATTATTCCGGTGATAAAAGTCAATCACCTGAAGGGCATTACAAGGGCCAATTCTCAGATGGAAAATATAATGGGCAAGGCACCTTTACCTCAAAAAAAGGTGATGTCTACATAGGAGAATTCGCAGACGGACAATTTAACGGGCAAGGCACTAAAACATTTGCAAATGGGGACAAATATACTGGCGGATGGAAGAACGGCAAATTTGATGGTCCCGGAACTATTACCTTTACTGATGGAAAAATAAAAAAAGAAATATGGAAAGCCGGTAAAATAAAGCGCTGGTGGCACTTTCTAGAGTAATGGCCCAACCAAGATAGTGGGCCATCCCATTTATAATCTAAATTTATTTGCTCTGAACCTTTGAAATTTTAAAAGTCAGAAAAACATTTATAATTCTTTTTCCGACTACCACCAGATGCCCCCAAATACGTATTTAGAAAACAAAAGGCCACTCAAGTTTCCCAAGAAACTTGAGTGGCCTTTTGTAGCTAAAAGCTAACGAAAGGGGGAGAGAGCATCCGATGGTCTCGAGATTTCATATTTAAGCATAACAATACTTCTAACGGAGTTTCGAAGAAGCCCAGTTTTAGAATATTTATTAAATTTGAACGATTTACGAATTAACAGAATAATAAGGGGTAAAATTCCTGGGACCCCGACTTCGGAGAAATAATGTTATAAACCTACTAAATTTTTATTTGAGGGTAACCCAACTGTTCGGCACTAAACTTTTTTCCAGGCTCTTGTTTTTGGGCTCTCCGCCCCCCAAAAAGTATCCCTAAGCCTCCATGTTTCACATTGCCTCGGATTTTAATGCTGAAGAGAACCGACCATTCTAGTTCAGTTTTTTGGAATATCGTTTTTCTCNGCNATCCGATTATNGACCAAAATTACACCATTTTCAGAATGGCCTAATCCACCAAGCTCAAAAATTTTATGAGTTACAATCTCGTGTTTTTCCTCTTCTGAAATGATCGTAAGGACTGCAGTCTCGCCAAACTCCCCAAATTGCCTGACTACAAATGGAGCATCGCTTCTTCCCTTCTCGATAAACATCATCTGTATTTCTTCATCGTCTGCGAGTGCATTATAGATCCTCTGGCCTGATTCAAGCGATGTAATGAAACCAATTTCAACAAGCATCACAATTTCCTCTAATTCTCGTCGACTGACGAGAGTACTTTTTCGGGGACATAAGTAGCAATTTTGTCTAGTTCAGATAGGTACATGATACCCTTGCCTGGGGTATCCAGTTCCGCGGCCAAATACATGGATTCAAATACCAATTCAGCTTGTTCGGCAGATACTATTATTCTGACCACTTCTTTATTTTCATCAATGGTTACGCCTATTAATCCCATCCTGTCTCGGACGCCGGTCCCCCGAGCATAACTAACGGTTGCTCCCTGCGCCCCACAGCTTTTCGCTGCATCGAGGACTTTTTCCGCCAAACCATTCTGCAGGACGCAAGTTATCAGTTTTGCGTCGGTGAGATATACAATCTTACGATCAGACATATTGTTGCCCCTCTGTGATAGCCTCTGTTTTCTGCAAAGCACGTTTTTGTAGAAATTGGATCACCGTTCCTGTACCGAGCACGGCAATAATCGGACAAATGCTTGCTAAGGATAAAATACCAAAACCCTCAACCGCAGAAACGGCGTTGCCCAAACCAAGACCCATTGCCAGCACTAGTGGCACTGTCACGGGGCCTGTCGTTACGCCGGCACTGTCCCAACCAACGTTCACAAATTCCTCAGTCGAAAATACGGTAAGTAGAACTCCGATAACGTAAAGTGGCAAGAGGACGGTCATGAGATCAAAGCCGATAATCAGTTTCGCGATACCCAGCGCTATTCCAACAGATACACCAGCAGCGACACTGTACATCAGCATCGATTTTTTAAATGCCCCATTGGTCAAATTTTGGACTGTTGCGCCCANAGCGTTTAGNGCNGGCTCAGCCAACGTAGCTCCAAAGCCAAGTAAAAATGCAAAAACAATCACTATGGTCAAACCCAATAATTCNGAGAATATGGGTGATGAAGGACTTACTGCTAAGTTCATAAACGCTGCCGGGAGTATGCTTCCAGTTTGATTGCCAATTGCACCCAATCCATAGGTCAGTCCAACATTGAAAATACACATNCCAACGATCGATAAGACGAGGCCATAAATCGTCATCATGCGGTTTGGGATCGGACTTTTTAAGATGACAATGAGGACAAACATTAAAAAGAGTACGAGGGGGAGAATAGCGCGAACGCCCAACGTAATCTCATTCAAAGGCGTCTGACCCCAGATGGTTGGTTCAGGAACGATGGCAGCACTTTGTGCCTGAGCTGCCAGGATGATTTGCTCTGGCGATACATGAAAGGATACGAAGATTGCAAGAATTAGAACGGCAAGGATAGGGAACAGTGAGGCCATTGTAACCACGCCAAACCCCGACAGTGATCCTCCCCCTTTTCCCGCTGAGTTAGCGATTCCAATACCTAGCGAGAGTACCAGCGGCACGGTGACGGGCCCTGTCGTCACTGCCCCGCAATCCCAAGCAAGTCCCAGAATGCTTCGTAAGCTAGGGTCCAGCCAGCAATAAAAAGTTAGGGCCACTATCGGCACAAGGGCACCATAGATCATCGGCTTTAGGGACCACCCCCTGACAAAACGTATGGTGCCGAGTATGGCCGCAACGCCCACACCGGCGCCAACCATTAGAACCAGGGGGAGGGTCCAGTTATTCAACATTTCATAGAGATAAGGGGCTTTTTTCACGTTCACTGATGAACCGAAAGCCTGGAGAGCTCCAATAGCGGGTTCAGCAAAAGTCACCCCCACACCCAGTATGCCAATGATAACATATACAGTTGCCATGCTTGCTTTTTTGGGGAGGCCATCGCCAATTATGGTCCCAAATGGCATCAGCCCTACTTTCAATCCCTCCATAAATACAGCCAAGCCAATAATCACGGCCACCAGGCCAAAAAGCAGGTAAAGAGAGTCCTGCACAGGATAATTAAGGACGAATACCTGAAAGATCACCANGTATGCTGCTAGAGGAACAACCGCTTTGATCTGTTCCATGAAGCGGGTAGCGCAATAAGGTGCCAATAGACCAAGAGCTATCCGAGGGGTCACCCGTATACGTTCAGGTCTCAATGACCTCTGACCACTTGGGTCCGGCTTCTGTGTTAATCGATTATAGCTAATTTCGGTATGCTGAACTTTGTATTGCTTTAGGTAGTCATTGAATCTCATAACGACGTTACTCCTGCTGGCACTTTATAAACTGTTCTACGTCAGCAATTCCTTAAAAAGATATAATAAAGTNTGGGCCAATTTATCTTGAAAGACAACAAATTGTGTACAGCGCCAATATAGNCAACGACAAGTGNGCCTCTATTNGGTGNCACTTAGGCCTCTTAATTTTGCGCAAAAATACTTATGAGGGAATTTTGAATTAACAAGACGTATGAGCTTTGGAATACGGCTGGCATTAATCATTATTGCCTTTTCGGCTATGCCAATGGCGGCCATCTATACTTCAAAGTCAGAGCGGAAACACAAGCGTGGGCAATTCACTAGACGATTTTTGGTCTTTGGTTTGCTGTAATAATGTTAGAGACCGTTTTAAGGACCACTTTATATAGTTAGGACAAATTTATCGGAGCTCTATTGACCACGGGTATTTCGATTTTTGCTGTGTTTCCATTTTTCCGTTGGTTGGCTCAGAGGGTTCGTGCCTCTGGACTAGATAAAATTTTCTGCCTCGCTATGATCCCGTTAATAAATTCGATTGTCTTGATTTTCCTGCTGTTCAAGAAAACTGCGAAAGCGCCTAGTCCACTATGCAATGAATCGATAAATATTAACCTCGAATTAGAGAACACTATAGGGCCGAAGGGCAACTTTATAAATTCTGTGGCCGCCATTTACGAATAGATTCCCGCGTCCCAGCCCGTGGTCTAATTTACAGCAGGCCAANGGCCGCGACTACCAGGCTAATAGTACGTGAATTCTTAACTTTATTCGGGAGAGGAAAATGACCAGGAATAAAATTTGGTATCAACGATACCAGAGTAGGAATATTTCTGGGCGGAAGTCGTTATGGTTTTTTTACCTTGCTTTTTTTTCTTCCCCAAGAAGTGCAGGCTGAAAATGTCAGTTTCAAGGTGGCCGAAACATCCGCCCTTCCAGTTCATGCCGTTGAGAACGGCGCGGTAAAAGCAAATATCATCGCCATCGTTGGCGGCAAGGGCGTGAACAACTCAGCGGGCCGCAGCCAAAACTACCTGGTAACACAAAAGGAAATCTTCGCCGCTNAAGGGCTGAACTTTTATTTGCTGCCGAACCAGTCCGAGCAGGAGAGAGCAAACTACCGGTTACGCGACAGTCAAAAACGCGCTGACCGGATCAAGGCGCTGGTTGAAGCCATTAAACATCGAAACGGTAAACCAGTCTTCCTGGTCGGGTTTAGCCGAGGATCTGTGGATGCCGGGCGTTTTGCAAAAACCTACCCGGAAGACGTAAATGGCATCGTCNTGGCATCAGGNATCTACACAAATAGCTCTAAAAAAGCTCAAGACTATGCCNTGGAGTCCATCATCGGGACACGCATTTCAACAGCGGTCTTGATCGTTCATCATCGGGATGATTCGTGTCGCGTCACTCCTTTCGGGTATGCGGAGNGCTTCTACGAGCGCCTCACCGCGCCGATGAAANACCTGCTCGACTATTCNGGTGGTGGTTCCTCNGGCCGAGAATGTGGGCCTCTCAATCACCACGGTTTCGAAGGCCTCGANTCACGCGTGGCAANAGATATCTCAAAGTGGATATTAGAGCTAGCCGNGCATCCTTAGTNTCGCCGCCCCNAACCAAACAANGCCTCGTCATAAGGCACGCGCAATCACCACTGCGATCCTCGACCCTAGGGTCACCAATCCCAACCATAAAGATATGGCAATGCCGGCTGCATCCGAGACCCGTTGTCGTGCATCATCACGATGGTGTCTCTCGTCATTCCGGCAAGTTTCAATTTTTTGCCTGATCTCTCCATGGATGTTTTCAAGCCGAAGACGGTTAATCTGTGCTGAATAATGGACATCAACAAATATCTCCACGGCCTCCACCGTGCGGAAAACAGAGTTGCTGCTGAAAAGCGCGGGCAGGCAGCCTGTAAAAAACCCGGCTACTCGCCAGAGAAAAAGGAGTCTACTTCTTTCCGTGTTTGGCAGCAGTTGATCCATCAGAGCGAGGTGATCACGTTCGGTGGCCAAGTGGTTTTTAGCAAAATTNACGACGGCGGAATCACGAGATACGGCCAATATTCCTTGGTAAATAGCAACCGCACCCGTCTCGCCAGCATGATCTGACCGAAGCTCGCGAACAAGCCAGGGCGGCATTTTCATCATCACCTGGACTTCGGTTGGAGGTGACACGCGACAATCCTGTTGAGTGTAAACAATTTTAATTGTGTACGGTTGTGATCGACATCCCGACCATCAAAATTTATCAAGCTCCCTCAACTATTTGACCAATTCAAATAACCCTCTCTGGCCCCATGATCCGCTGATCATCCTCTCGCACGCCGACAAAATGACGTCACGCATCTCCGGCGCCGGAATGATCAGATAATATCGGACGCTAAAACTTCTCCACAGCATGGCGACGGCTTGCGCNCCGTAGGGAATATGATCTTTAACCCCGGCGAGGCGTTTGGATATCTGATCGTAGATAGGTCCCTGACGTGACGCATGGTTATATATCACCAGGGACTGATTTCTGCCAACGAAAGGCAAAAGATCAGACCAGTACAAGAATTTTGGACCCTTTGCACTCAAGGGTCTTGGATTGCTGCTCTCAAGGCCATTATCAGGATCAAAAAATACAACGTCTCGGTCCCTAGTTCGGGCGACACAATCTGATAGCCACCTATCTCTGGCCTGAACTCTCTGCCATCGGCCCTGCCGACCGGATAAAGGAGGAAGCCGGCTAAAATCGAGTGGATCACCATGAAACAATGTGTCCGCACCCAATATATCCGATTTTTCAACCGCCTGGATGTTTCTCTGCCCTGTTGAAACGAGGTTAGCCATCAAATCATGNAGCNCNGNATCACANCGNCGAAATNTNTCGCGGCCNATATANGNGNTATGNTTNCCGTCGAAATTATGNGNCTCGTCAGGNACNANATACCANGCNAGGGCNGTGCTNAGGCCTGCTTTGGCGAACGCCCGCATCAGCCCGAACTTCGAGAAATCGCCAATATCCCCCGTATATCTATTCTGCATGCACACCTTTCGCAGGTTTTGCCAATTAAATGGGCGGCAAAATCCCGCTCCCCTGCCAATAATTGGCTCCGTTAGACAACACTACTCCCACCCGCAACCAATGGGTCAATCTCTCTCCGCCCTCTTTCCCAAAGTCATATTTACGGCTAGCATCGCCACAATTATGGCTTAGGGCGCCATAAATTTGAGGAATTCTTATTCANAANTNAAGAAATGNGTATCAACCTTTTGTTGTTNCTTGACNACCGGTNAGCATTGAGAAAAACGCNNNTATTAAGATATTTTCTCAAAGGACAGATGGGTTCGTAATATAGTGGGCATCTGTTAAATGAAAAAATCAGTCATCATTGTATTTGGTGTTATCATATTACTATTTGGGGGCGTTATCACCTTTATGCAACAAATGGAGTTTGGACCCTTTGCCAAAGAAGAAAATTCGGCCTCAAATACTGGGGGGGACGAAAATGCCGACGGCACAGCATCAGGCACCTCTCAAACTCATCTCATAAACATGGAACCGATCAGCATTCCCATTTTTATGGGGGACAGTGTGCAGTCCTCTCTAAAACTTGAAGTTAAAGTTGGATTTAAAATCAACGACCAAAAAAATTTAAACTCTGGATTGGACAAAATTGAGGAAAATCAGCAGCAGTTTAAAATGCTTGAGAGATATATGCCAAAACTTCAGGACGCNTTTTTCATAGACCTGATCTCNTATGTCCCGCGCCTGTACCGCAGATATTCCAAGCTTGATACAAAGCTGGTGGCGAACAGGCTAAAAGCAATTGGACAACGGNCGATCGGGGAAGNCAAAATNNNATCAATTGACGTCAAANCGTCNGAAGAACAGGAGCCCTCCGAACAATAGAAAGTTGGCTCCCAATGTCACCTTAGATGGCGCCAATGTCTGGGTCATCGATCCAATCCTAGAAGTCGAAGGCGGAAATTTTCTGTACCGGTATCAGCCGATGTAATGAATTGCGCATGCGTCGCCTTGCCTCAGTCTGGTGACCGGGTCAAGTGTGACAACTCCGCCATCAGGCGCTAACCGCCTCGCCCGCGAGACCGCCCCGAAGTACTCTTCCAGACTACTTATTTGTCCAGCCCAGGGTGATAGGATGCGCTTTACGCTGCTCCTCTGCTTTTCCTGTGTGCTTACCCGCGTCCCAGCCGACTTGGGCCAAAACCTCACTCGCCCAGTCGATAGACTCCTGATCTGTCACCGTGGCGATGGTGTCGTTCCAGCGATTGAGGAACCCACCGACGGCAATTACCGCCAGGATTTCAATGATTTGCGACTCCGTGAAATGCTTGCGAAGCTCTTCAAAGTTTTCAGGTTCCACGGCGTTGGGCGCAACACCCGCAGCAAATGCCAAATCAAGCGCCGCCCGCTCGGCCTCCGAGAATAGGTCAGAATCCTGATACGTCCACATGGCTTGGATTTTTTCGTCCGACACCCCAATTCTATGGAGATGATAGGAGCCATGGGATTGGCAGTGGAGGCACCCGCTGGCAAGGCTCGCCGCCGTGAAGACAAACTGTTTNAGCTCACCCGAGACTTCGCGGGACGGAAAGACAAGCTTAAAGATGTTGTTCATGGACTCGCGGAGTTCCGGCCAGTTCTCCATTTCAAAATTCTGCCGGTCTTNATAGGTGTCGNTCGCCATATTCGTCTTCCTTTTTACGTTAAATAGCACATCCATGAAATGGAACGCGCCAAAGGCTCCCGCGTCAAGGCCTGACGGCTGATTGACAGGCATTTTCCAGTATCCGACTATTAGNTATAGAGAGAAGGTGGCATGACGTATATTANANACGCTTGGTATGTCGGCGCGTGGGACCATGAAGTCGGCCGAACCATGCTCCGGCGCATTCTTTTGGAAGAGCCTGTGCTATTCTTCCGAAAGACAGATGGCACGCCAGTGGCGCTCGAGGACCGTTGTTCCCACCGAAGAGCACCACTGTCGGAGGGTAAGCTCATGGGGAACACGGTTCAGTGCCCGTATCATGGCCTTCAATTTAATGAAACCGGCGAGCTTATTTGTGTCCCCAGTCAGGAACGTATTCCTGAAGGTGGCAATATCAAATCTTATCCCGTCGTAGAAAGGAACCGCTGGATTTGGATCTGGATGGGCGATCCAGCTCTGGCAGACCCCAATCTGATTGAGGACTTCCATTGGATTGGTGATCCGGACTGGGGCTATGGCGGTGACCGATTTTACCTGAAGGGCAATTACCAGCTCTTGGTGGATAATCTTTTGGACACAACCCATCTCACCTTTGTCCATCCAACGACCCTCGGCACTGACGACTTTGCCGGCTCCGAATGCGTAACGGAGCGCATAGAAGACCGGGTGGTGGTGAGCCGCTGGCTCATGGACCGCCCACCAGCACCACTACATCAGCAATTCGGTGCATTCCCNGAAAGCGCCCATGTGGATCGTTGGCAGATCGCGACATTNGCGCCACCTGCCTTCGTCAAACTGGAAGTGGGCTCTGCCATCGCCAATACAGGCGCGCGCGATGGGGACAGAAGCCAGGGCATCTCCATGATGAACCTAAACGCCATAACACCAGAAACGGGGAAAACGACTCATTATTTCTGGGCCCAGGTATATGACTTCCAAGTCGACGCGCGCTGGGTTTCGGATCTCATGCGCCAACAGGTCAGCACCGCCTTTGCAGAGGACCTCGTCATCATCAAGGCCCAGCAGGAGAATGTCGATTTAGGCCCCCGCGACGTAATCAATTTGCAGCAAGATGCCGGCGGCATAGCAGCCCGCAACATTGTCAATAAACGTTTAACGGCAGAGGTTGATAAAGTTGATTGAACTGGTCGGGCTGTAGGGGCGGNCTNGCCCCGCCATTAGAGCCNCAATCATGTCCTNGACCATCGNACCAAGCGANCNATCTCANTTAGCNTTGCNCAACGAAAGTNAATGACGATAATTCCCCTCCAACAAAAAAGAAAGCGCGAATATGGCTGATCTCACTCCCCTCGAAGAGATGAACGTGCCCCTGTACTACATCGCTGGAAACGCGGCCGGGGCGGGGTTTGAGACGCCTCCCAATCCACACGGCCAATCCCTTCGCACCTGGGTGCGATCCGTCGGCGGCATGCAGAAAGAGGCACTGGTGGTGAACGCGGCAAGCGGCACAGCTTGGCGGTTTGCCTGCGACGAGGGTGCTCATTTGGGCGGACACGACAAAGCGCCAAACCCACTCACTTACCTTTCAGCGGGGATGATTGCGTCTTACATGAACGAAATCACAGCCTTGGCTGATCAGCGTCAGGTCGAACTCAGAGATCTGCAACTGACCCTGGACAACTACTATTACCGCGAGGGCGACTTCCGTGAGGGAAGCATGATGTCCGGCGCCCTGGCGCCTGAATTGGGCATCTACTGTGATACGGACTGCGACGATGTAAGTCTGAATGCACTTCTCTATGAAGCGGTTACCGCCTCGCCGCTAAACGGGTTGGCGCGAGGTGAACACCCCAGTCTCTTTAATTTAGTACATAATGGCCGGGAGATCATTCCGAACCAGGTCACGCCCCTGGCCAGCGATCCGCTCCCAGACCCTGGCGACCAGTTCCCGAATCTCGTGCCCTTAGCAAAGGGTCCTGCGGTGGAAAACTTGATCAGCGAATTATCCCCGGAAGCGGAGGGTTACGCCTCCCTTGAAAATACGCGAAACGAAGCCCCCCAGTTGGCAGCAAACCAGCATCTTCTGCACATGCACTCAACCTGCCGTATCCGCGATGACGGTGTCAAAGTCATCTACAAGGAACAAGGTCATGATGCCGTGCCCGAGTGGCGCTATCTGTCTGAAGAAGCCTCAGGCCTCGGCGGCCAAGGCCGCGCACCGGATGCCGCATCACTTATCTCCGCCGGCATCGGACTTTGTTTCATGACGCAGATGGGCCGCTACTCGGGCATGACAAAGAAGACCATGAAGAACTACGCAATCATTCAGGACACACACTTCTCCCTCGGGGGTGCATCGCACGGCACCGGCCAAGCGGGGACGGCTGAGCCGGTGGAAACTCATGTCTATATCGAATCTGATCTGGAAGATCGGGTGGCCCAGGATATCCTGGGCATCGGCGAGCGAACATGTTTTTTACATGCGTTTTGCCGGGACGACCTGAAACCCAAGGTGCGCTCCATCCGGACCTCCCGCGCGGCTTAGCAGAAACCATCTCGGATATCCACCTCCGATCGCCCGTTGACCCACTCGGGGTGATCAATTTATTCTTACAAATAACAGGAGAAGGTATTTAATAATGGCGTGGACGAACGAAGAGATTGCGGCCCTGGTGGAACCGGATCGGGCCCATCGCAAAGCTTATACAGACGAAGACCTATTCGAACTTGAAATGGAGCGTATCTTCGAGCGAGCGTGGGTTTATGTAGGCCACGAAAGCCAGGTCAAAAATCCGGGCGACTATTATCTCGCGCGTATTGGCCGCCAGCCGATGATGATGACCCGGGACCATAACGGCGAAATTCATGTTCTGTATAATCGCTGTCCCCACCGCGGAGCCCAGCTGTGCTCAGCTCGGAGCGGCAATGCGGGCAAAAGGATCCGGTGTTCCTACCATGCCTGGATGTTTGGCTTGGACGGCAAACTGGAGAGCATCCCAGCCATCGACGGCTATGATGGCACCAATCTCACCATAGATGGAGAGGCCTTCCAGGTTCCCAAGGCGGCCCGCTGCGCGAGCTATCGGGGCTTTTGGTTTGCTTCTTTAGCCGAAGAAGGGATCAGTCTGGAAGAACAATTGGGCGATGCAAAGACAGGATTTGATCAACTCATCGACCGAGCACCCGGCAAGGAAACCGAAGTGGTGGGAGAATGTTTCCACATGGTCCAACACTCCAACTGGAAGATCTTCTTGGAGAACCAGCTCGACGCCTCGCACCCCGGCGCAACCCACGAGTCCACAGGCATCGCCGCACAGATGGTGGAACGAGATATGCGCGCCGATGGCCGTACCCCGCCCTTATCATATGGTTTCTTGTCAGATTTTGCGCGGCTTGGCATCGATGGCTGGGGCAAGTTTGGCACTGTGGGCCATCCGCATGGCCACTGCACGCTGGAGGGCTATATGGGTCTCCGTCCAGATGACCCTGATACCAATGCCTATGTTAGAGCCATGTACGAATCATACGGCGAGGAACGGGCCGAGGAAATTTTGGGCGTGAACCTGCACCACTCGCTGATCTATCCCTGCATGTCCATCCAGCCGCCATTACAGCAACTCCGGACCATCCGGCCCATCAGTCCGACCCGCACTATGTCAGAGATCTGGCATTTCCGGCTTAAGGGGGCGCCTGAAGCGATCTATCAGCGTGCGCTCGGCTACTATTACCTGGTCAACTCGCCTTCGACCATGGTGAATGCGGATGATTTGTTTAACTGGTGGAAGGTGCAGCACGGCCTCGAGTCCCAAGGCGGCGACTGGGTAAGTTTCCATCGCAACGCGGGGTTCGACATTGTTGATGGCAATCTCATAAAATCGCCGGAGGGCTCCATGAGCGAGATGCCATTGCGCCATATGATGCATGTATGGCGGGATTACATGACCGCAGAAGGGGGGGCTTAACCGTGGGAGAAGCTACCGAAAAACTCGCCGCATCCGATCCGCACGCCATCGCTGACGTGAGCATCAAAACCCAGTTGACCGTAGAACGCTTCCTTGCCCGCCAAGCTGAAATCCTGGACGAAAAGCAGTGGGACGACTGGCTGGCTCTCTTCACCGAGGATGGCCATTATTGGATGCCGGCACGCGAGGATCAGACCGATGGCGAAGGAGTACCCAATATTTTCTGGGAAAACTTGGACATGATGCAAATGCGCATCAACCGTAACAGCCACCCGCAGGCCCATAGCCAGGCGCCGGACAACCGCCTTTGCCACGTGGTCTCCAATGTCATCATCGAGAGTGAAGACGCGACGGGCGACATCATCGTACGTTCACGCTTTCACTGCGCCGAGTACCTCCGCTACGATGTGCGCAATTTCACCGGCAAGTACCGGCATTACCTGAAGAAAGCCGATAGTGGGTACCAAATTCAGCTCCAGCGGGCGGATTTGGTCAATCGGGAAGGTCCGTTCGAGTATGTATTACAGTGGTGGGTCTAAAAGGCTAACCCTGTCATATAGGCGGCTTGAACGACGTTTAGATCTGCGGGCTTTAATTCGGCTGGTCCGCTCTGTGTGCTGATCGGAGCGCCAATGCGCTAAAGAGGACTTGAGGTCAAAACGGCGCTTTATTTCTGACGGCCAAGAATGCGACAGTGACTTCATCGATACCCCCCCAGCGGCAGTCGGCTGAGGGAACCGAACGGACTCTGAGGAGACCCCAAATGGAGTACAGATATCTGGGCAACAGCGGCTTGCGCGTCTCGACGATATGTCTCGGCACTATGAATCCCGGCGCCACGCCTGGGGACACCACCCTGTCCAGAGCCGCCAAGCGATTCGCATATAACCGTAATAGTTCGTCATCTGCTCAGGGTGCCTGGCTGAGGCACTGAAACAGTAACGTTAGCATATGGGAGAAGACGCGAGATGGCTTACGATTTTTACTACTGGCCGCACATTTTAGGACGGGGAGAAGTGGTGCGGCTGGCCCTCGAGGAGGCAGGTGCCAACTATCGGGATGTAGCGCGGGAACCGGATGAGCCGGCCGCACAACGCCAAACCATTCTTGATATTCTGATGGATTCTTCCCAGACAAGGCCGCCGTTTGCTCCGCCCTTTTTGGTGGACGGCGATGTGACCATCGCTCATGCAGCCAACATTCTGCACTACATTGGGCCTAAGATCGGCCTAACGCCCGAGAGCGAGGCTGATATTTATTTTGCCCATCAGTTACAGCTCACAATCACGGATCTTTTGATGGAGGTACATGACACACACCATCCGATTACCAGTCAGATGTATTACGAGGATCAAATAGACGAGTCCAAAAAGCGCGCCGCCGCCTTTGTCGAGCTTCGTATCCCCAAGCATATGGCGTATTACGAGAAAATCCTGACCAACAACCCGATAGGTTCCGGCTGGCTCATTGGAGAGGATCTCTCTTATCCAGATCTTTCCCTCTTCCAGGTTATCGAGGGCTTACGGTACGCCTTTCCCAACGGGTTTGGTAAAGTGGAAAGAGAATACCCCAACGTCATCGCGCTCCGAAACGCGGTTGCGAAACGGCCCAAGACAGCAGCCTATCTGACATCGGACCGCCGCATTGACTTTAACACCATGGGCGTCTTTCGGCATTATCCGGAACTCGATCCCGCATAACGCTCTCATGCAGGGGACACCCTGCTCCGCCTCCAGGCCGAACGCGCCGGCGATAAAGCTGATAGTGACGAGAGCAGACGTTGTATTAAACGGTAAGGCGCTCTGTGAGCGCCGCCAAGGCCTGGCCCTGAATTCGGGCCGCTTGCAATTCAGCATCCGACGGACGGCTTCCCGGGCCCCCAGAGATTACCGCCGCACCAAAGGGTGTTGTCCCGGTGATCTCATCCACAGGCGTTACCTGCTGCGCACGTGTCCCCAGCGGCAGAATGGTCATGCCGAAAACCGCAAACGTGCTCCAAAGTGACAAGAGCGCCGCTTCTCGGCCGGCGCCGGACCCGCCGCCGGCAAAAGCTGTGGCGAGTTTGCCAGTCAAACGCCCCTCCATCCAATAGCTGCCTGCCTGATCAAAAAAGTACCGAACTGCCGAACTCTGGTTGCCGAAGTAGACCGGCGTTCCGACCGCCACAGCATCGTGCGTGAGTAGATCCTCCACAGAGGCCTGCGGGATGTCCTGAAATGGCGCTGTCCTGGCCGTCATATCTTGTCCGCCGAAGATCACCTCAGACCCGGTTATATTTGGAATTTGCTTGAGAACAGCTACACAGTCACCTTGCATCTGGACCCCTTCTGCCAACGCTGCTGCCAACTTATAGGTTGCGCCAGTGATGCTGTGGAAAACAATGAGAATAGTCGCCATAGGTATCAGGTATCCCGCTGATTTCTGTGTTAAAACGCCCTCATATGGTAGCGTCTATAAAGATAACACGACAAGCAAGGAGTGTTCGATATGCTGACGGAACTGCGAATTTATACGACCTATCCCGGAAAAGCGATGGCTTTCGCCAAGCTATACAAAGAAGAGGGGCTACCTCATCAATTGCCAGTGGGCGGAAAACTCGCTGGGTTTTATAGGGCGGAATTTGGAAACCCGAACGAAGTCGTGCTGATCTGGGAATATGAAAGCTATGACGACCGTCTTCGCCGCCGGGAGGATCTGTTCAAGGTACCAGAATTTCTGGCCTTTATCGAAAAATCAGCCCCTCTGCTGAAGTCAGAGGAAGGGCGAATTCTGGTCTCTATGCAATGACTAGGAATAACCATTGATTGGTGCGTGGACGGAAACCCATGGGTCACCACGCCGTGGCCATTCAGGACAATGATTATCGGTTGGGCAACACCATGAGCAAATTGGCCAGGGGCAGCGCATACCGTACAAATTGACGATTCGGTTTAGTCGGTAGTGAGGACCCGCAAGGACAGGAAAGAGAGCATCAGTCAGCCCTAAACGTGGTTTAAGCTAGCGTATTAACTCTCTCACCCCGTCACGCCAGCGATATTGCGCTGCCCTAACACACACTGAATTTGCCGCCCTCCGACGGGTTCGTTCGTCTCAGGTTTGACACGCCGATGCTAGCGCGGTTCACTTCTTCCAAATTAGTAGAGGAAAATAGTAATGAAATTCGGCCTTTGGGATCACGTCGATAACAACGGCTTGGCGATTGCTGATCTGTTGGCAAACCGTCTCGAATTTGTAAAAGCGGCCGATGCCGCCGGGTTCTATTCCTACCATATTTCCGAACATCACGCGACACCGCTTAATGTTGTACCCGTGCCGGGTGTTTACCTGGGCGCGGTTGCCCGTGAAACCAAAACCATGCGGATGGGACCATTGTGTTATTTGCTGCCCCTNTACTCACCCCTCCGACTTATTGAAGAGATTTGCATCCTGGATCATTTAAGCCGGGGCCGCCTGGACGTAGGCGTAGGCCGCGGGGTATCACCTTATGAACTCAATTACCATAATGTGGACCCAGAAACCTCCCGCGAAGTCTTTGAAGATGCCCTCGACGCGATCCACCAAGGCCTGACACACGATAGGCTTAATCACCAGGGCAAACACTTCACCTATTCAGACGTCCCCATGGAATTGAAACCCTACCAATCTCCAGTACCTGCCATTTGGTATCCGTCTTCCAATGAAGTCGGCTCCGCCTGGGCCGGTGAGCGGGGATATCACTACGTCACGCTGGGAGCGACAGAAGCCGCCCAGCCACGTATCGAAGCATTCAAGGCCGGCTTTTTCAAAGGAGACGGAGCATTGACGCCGTTGACCGGTTTCGACGGTGGGGCGGCCATCGGCATTATGCGGCACATGGTCATCGCGGAAACAGAAAAAGAAGCCATGGCTACAGCCCGACCCGCATATAACCTATGGTATGCCAATTTAACCAAGCTTCAGCGGGAAAATGTGAGCGGTCCGAAAATTGTTGGATTTGTGCCCCCCGATCTTGAGTCGGCCATGAAGGCAGGCAGCGTGCTTGTTGGCACGCCGGCACATGTCCGCGAAAAAGTAGCCGAACATACGGAGGTTTTGGGCATCAATTATCTAATTTGCGGGTTTTACTTCGGTAATATCGAACATGCCCACGCCCTTCGGTCTCTCAACTTATTTGCTGGAGAAATTGCACCTGCTTTTTGTTAAAAAAATATCTTGTCGCGTACAAACACGGCCTGACGCTTCATGCCTATAATTCGACAATGAGTATTTACCGCGAGTACTGGGATCCAATTTACCCAGGATTATAAAAATCCAAACTTACCGAATTCGTGCCATCAGTGGGTAGGTATATGCCCCCTGTCTCCGGCCATCAACGCCCCTCTCCAAATACCGTCTTGGTCTAAAAATATCTCATTCAGTCCGAGGGTTATTTTCGGCCTTTAATCATTTTTTTGTAATTTATTTGTCATAAGTTGGAACGTAGCTATAAACTGCATATCCAAGAACTCAAAGGATCCCGAAGAGGAAGAGAGATTGACAACGGCAGAAATCTAAAAGTTTTCGTCCATGCAATTTCTCATACAAGCCATGCAATTTTTGCAAGGGTAATTGAAACCAGATTCCGACTATATAATACGACGATCCAGTTAAAAGTGGCTATAACAACGGGGCAACGGCCCCGAGGGTATATTTATGACTCTGCTAATCGACGACTGGGGAGAGAAACCTTTAACCAACAGGTTAGTATAAACGTAATGCGTATGGAGGTCCTTAATGGCATCCCGCTCTGAGATGAACAAAAAACCGCAGGCTGAAAACCTACAGCCGAAAGTCAGAAAGTGCCTAATGTGTTCAGACTCGTTCCAGTCCAATCATATTGGCGAACGCGTCTGCCCAGATTGCAAGAGCACGTCGACCTGGCGGCAAACGGGGATCGCGATCTAACGCTATTCCAGATCACTGCCTTTCAATAAGGACGCGCGCATTAGCGGCGTCCTTATTTGATTCTAAAGATGTGTGCAGGGTGGGAACCTTGTGGTTGCACACGCCATAATTCTTTAAAATGGATTGCCGTCCGAATCGATGGCACCAGGAAGCGCACGCACGCGACCGAGCCAGGCTGTCACGTTATCCCATTTATCCGTCTTGTAGCCGCATTCGGGTAATATCGAGATGGGACTAAAGCACGAAATGTCAGCGATCGTCGCATGACCCGCGGCGAGCCAGTCACGCCCGTAAAGATGTCCGTTCATAACTCCCAGCACGTAATCGCAGCGAACGTGAATTTCTTCATCCGAGAGCGCAACGGCATCTGGGCGGCGCTGTTTGGCCCGCGCCATCCAAGGCCCTTGATGTATTTCATTGGCGGACTTTGACATCCATTCGGCCACCTTGCCCATGCCCTCCGGATCGGCAGGAAGCCACACATCCTTGCCGTATTTGCGGGCAAGATAGGTGAGACAACCATGAGAGTCAGCCACCACAAACCCGTCGTCTTCTAGCGCCGGCATTTGGCCAAAGGGATTGAGCGACAGGAACGGCGGCTGTTTGTGTTCGCCACCATACATATCCAATTCTTTAAGCATAAAATCTTTCCCGAGGAGGGACAGAAACAACCGGACTTTATAGCCATTCACAGACGCCATCGTGGCGTGGACCATGATCATGAGGAACCTCCTGCTATGGGTGACATGTCATGCGTTACACAATATGGCCGAGGATGAGACCAGCCAGAAGCAGCCACCCGAACAGCCGGTTGGATTTAAATTTGCGCAGGCAGTCATCAGGATCATTGATCGCCACAGTGGCCACCTGCCAACCTGCCTGAAGGGCGGCGAGGCCCAGCGCCCCATAAAACGGCCAACTCAAGTGCATGAGCCATCCCGACAGGCCAATAAGGACGACCGCCGCGACGTAGAAGATGACCAGCCAGGGCCGTGTGTTATCGCCCAGCTTCAACGCCGATGACTTCACACCGACACTTAAATCATCTTCCTTATCCTGATGCGCGTAAATTGTATCGTACCCAAGGGTCCAAAAAATGCCCGCCGCATACAGAACAAGAGCCGGCGCGTGAACATCCCCCCGCACCGACGCCCATCCCAACAGCGCTCCCCAGTTGAAGGTCAAGCCCAGGAAAAACTGGGGCCAGTAGGTAATCCGCTTCATAAACGGATAGGCAGCCACCAACAGGAGCGAGGCGGTTCCCAGGCCGATGGCGAATGAATTAAATTGGATGAGGATAAGACATCCAATCAGGCATAATAGAACCATATAGAAAATTGCCTGGCGGACACTCACAGCGCCGGACGGAATGGGCCGGTCCGCGGTTCGCGCCACCTTGGCGTCAAACTCCCGGTCGGAAATATCATTAAACGTGCATCCGGCGCCCCGCATCACTATTGCGCCAACGCCGAATAAGGCAAAAAGCCACAGGGTGTGGCCAAGACCGCCGGGCCCAGGCCACCAGTCCGTCGTCGCCAGCGCTACTGACCACCAACCGGGAAACAAAAGCAGCCAGGTCCCAATGGGCCGGTCGAACCGCGCCATCCGAGCGTAGGGCCGAAGCCCGGCCGGCAGGTATTTATCCACCCAGGCACCTTTCGGGATATCACTGGCGGTCACGGCCCCGCTTTTGGCTGTCTCGGTCATCTGCCCATTATTGTGCTTCAGGCGACGCCAGGCAATCTTTGAACACGGGATTTTAATCCCCTCTCTAGAGACGGCCGATGATCCACGGGAAGAGGTCAGGCATTATCCACGAGGCGGGGCCGGGGAGGATCGGTAATTTCATCGGTCGAGAGGTCTTCCCCCATCTCGACTTCGCTGATGCGCTCGCTGCGCTTCGTCACCTTATCCGTGGAAATCCTGATCTGACGCAGATCATCATCAGCCTGCCCCATGTGACGCTGTAATTTGCCCACCCGGTCATCAAGCCGGGACACATCTTCCAGCATTTTAAAGACTTCCTCCTGGATCACCCCGGCCTGCTCGCGCATGTGAACATCCTTTAGGACGGCGCGGACGGTGTTGAGGGTAGCCATCAGGGTGGTCGGTGAAACAATCCAAACCTTTGCACGATAGGACCGCTCGACCACGTCCGGCAGACTGGCATGGAGTTCGGCATAGACCGCTTCGGAGGGCAGAAACATCAAAGCAGATTCTGCCGTCTCGCCGGGCACGATATATTTTTCGCTAATGTCTTTGACATGCTTGGTCACGGCCACCCCAAAGCCCCGGAGGGCTTTTTGGCGGGTCTCATCGTCCCCGGCATTCCGGAAGGCGTGATAGCTCTCCAGGGGAAACTTTGAATCGATGACTATGGGGCCTGGCGGATTAGGAAGGGTCAGCAAACAGTCCGCCCGGGTGCCATTCGACATCTGCACCTGAAATTCATAAGCCGAGGGCGGCAGAATGGATGACACCAAATCGTTGAGCTGTAGTTCGCCAAAAGCACCGCGCGCTTGTTTATTGGACAGGATGTCTTGCAGCCCCACCACCTGCTGGGACAGATCCGTTATTTTCTGCTGAGCCGAGTCAATAATCGCCAGGCGTTCATGAAGTTCCTTCAACGTCTGACCGGTTTTTTCTGTCTGCTGGGTGAGCCCGTCACCCATCCGTTTGGAGAGCGCTTCGAGCCGGTCGTTCATGTCCCGCTGGCTTTGCTGCAAACGCCCGGAGAGTTCCGCATGAGAGGTCGACAACCGCTCTGCCACATCTCCCATTTGGGAGAGCTGCCGGTTCACCTCGTCGCGCGATCTGTCACCCCGCAGGACCAAGAACAGCACCGCGATCAATAAAACACCTGCGATGACGAAAAGGATTTCCAAAACACCCATGCTGTGAACCCTGCCCGAGTCGCCCGAGCGGGGCAATAGGGTTATCCGAACGGAGAATTTGCCGGACGGCGCGAAGCCGCCCGGCAATCCTGAAAGCGTGTGTGCTTTGGTGTTTTGTTATGAAGCGGAGGCGAATGCGGACGCGTCAATGTTCAAGAGATGTGCCGCATTGCCGCCCATCACCTGGGCTTTGTCCCCATCACTGAGGCCTTGGACGGAGTCCACGTGGCCGACCGGGTCCGTTTCTGCCATGTCATACGGATAATCTGTTCCCATCACGACATGATCCGGGCCCCATACTTCGATCATATGGCGGAGCTGCGTTTCTGTGAACACCACCGTATCAAAGTAAAGCTGCTTCATCACATCCGTGGGCGCCCGGTCGATGTTCACCCGGCAGTCGTCCCGGAGGTGGTACGGATGATCGAAACGTCCGTAATAAGCTGGGATATAGCCGCCACCATGCGCAATACAGACCTTCAGCCCCGGAAATTTATCAAGATAACCATCGAATACCAGATGCCCGACAGCAAGCGCTGACTCGAGAGGATGACCAATGGTGTTCCGGAAATAATGATCATCCATGCGATCCTTAAACGATGTTCCGATGGGATGCATGAAGATAAGGGTGTCCAGTTCCTCCACACGGGCAAAAAACCGCTCGAGGCCGGCACGTGTCAGGTCCTGGCCCCGCACGTTGGTGGAAATCTCCACCCCTTTAAACCCGTGCTCCCCAATGCAGCGGTTCAATTCGTCGATGGCCATGTCACAATCCTGTAACGGCACCGTACAGAGACCGACAAAGCGGTCCGGATGGCTTGCAACCATTTCNGCCACTTTATCATTNACNACNTTTGACGTGNCNCGGGCNAATTCCGCGTCATANGCGTAATTATAGTGAAANGGCGACGGCGACACNGCCTGCACGTCCACGCCCTGGGCGTCCATGTCTTTGAGGCGCACATNAGCGTCCGTNAGCTGNGGCCAAATCGTGGTCTGCTGCTTTTTATTGATCTCCGCCGTGATCGGATTNGTATCCACCATGGTGCGGCCGGTGTCTTCCGGCGACAGGCTCTTCAGCATCTCATCCGCTTCTGCGACATGGAGATGGCAGTGGATGTCGACNGTGAAGTGCTTTTTCCCANTACTGACGGTCTGAGCATGGNCAGNATCTGCNGGCGCGTGGGCGGCGTGGTTGTGGTGGACGTGGCCTNGGNCCTGACATTTGAAAAACATAGATATNNCCCCTGAAAGNANTGGTGTCTGATAGGTATGNTCCGCGATGNCGCGGNCTGNTCGTCTCTACCCTGNCNGCCGATTTTTNTCAATCGGCAAGTCGATGGAGATNATCCGCCAAAGTCTCAGGCGCGGACATGAAAGGGGAATGGNNGGTCTCCATNGTNATGACCGGNNCACACGGATGCCTCTCCCAGCACGCCCGCTGCTGGGCAATNGGAATGGCACGATCTTCNGTGCATTCGATGTAAACCCGGGGGATCGACCCCCAGCCGGCNTCACTGGTGCGNACCTTNGNCTGNGCGATCGATGGTGGCTTGNGGACACANTCTTTNCTGAACCCAGGACACNGTCTCATCATCACAATCGGCGTAAAAGGTTGGTTTGATGCCNTCGTCCGNGATGGTCATGGTCTTTTTATCNTCGGAGANAATCCGGTATTTTNCGGTGAGCGAGCCTTCAGCCCCGCCGCCATCCANGTCGANNCGGCTCTCATTGTTACCGGGAATAAATGCGGTCAGATAAANCAGCTTGGAAATCAANCCNGTATAAGCCTCTCCCGNCTGCGTGATCGTAATGCCTCCNAGNGANTGCCCCACCAGATNAACCGGACCCNNTGCCTGACTGAGCACCACGCCNACCCGCGTGACATAGTCNTCCAGCGTGACGTCCGCTGCATCCANGGGNTCCGCNCCATGGGCCGGCATNTCCGGCGCAAACACCGTATGACCCCTGGCTTCCAGAAGCGGTGTCANCCGNTCCCAGCACCAGCCGCCATGAAAGGCTCCGTGAACGANAACAAATACTGCCATGGGAAGAGTTTAGGGAAGTGCNACGAACAGGTCACGCAAGTAGTTGAACANGNGGGGCGCTNGGGGGGCCGTTTTTTANAAATACCCGCANCNGCGCCGTTATACTTTAANCANCTGTTTTCCAAAATTCTCGCTANGCAACAATTTCAGGAANGCCGTTGCCATGCTGTCCATGCCCTCAGAGANATCTTCCTTAAATTGGAGCTCNCCGCGCTGCATCAGATCCNCAATATNGGCCCTNGCCTCNGGATACTGNTCGGCAAAATCAAAGACGAGGAACCCCTGAACGCGNGCNCGGGCAACCAGGATTTGACGGTGGTAGCGGGGCCCGACGTCCGGCGCGCCGAGCCGGTCGGCCAANGACACCGTGCCGCAAACAGCGATCCGGGCCTGNGGCGCCAAATTCTCCATCACCGCGTCGTGAATNGGCCCGGCGGTGTTNTCAAAATAGCCATTAACGCCGTCNGGACANNCTTCCTGGAGGGCGCCNGGNAGGTCCGCCGTTGCCCGGTAATTTACCCCNGCNTCNTAGCCGATCTGATNACACCACGCCAATTTTTCNGCCGAGGACGCAACGGCCACCATACGGCAGCCATGGGCTTTACCCAATTGNCCGGCCACTTGCCCGACNGCCCCGGACGCGGCAGACACCACAACNGTGTCACCNGGCTGTGCATCAATCACTNTGAAAAGGCCNAAATAAGCGGTCAGCCCCGGCATGCCAAGATAACCAAGNGAACTTTGGATGGGCGCCAGCGCNGNATCCACTTTGNTGATNTTGCTCTCCGGGCCCAACACCGCATATTCCTGCCAGCCNAAATCNCGNGTTTCAATNATATCGCCTTCCTTATAGGCCGGNGCGCGNCTCTCGATCACTTCACCAACNCCGCCGCCCTGCATCAGGCCACCCGGCACCACTCCCGCCGCATAATTGGCGCCTGGCGCGATGCGGCCGCGCATATAAGGGTCCACGGATAAATAACGCGCGTGAACCAGAATTTCGCCGTCCTTGAGCGCCGGCACGTCGACGTTTTCCTGCAGGTCAAAATGGCTCTCATCCGGCATGCCGTCCGGATAATTCGTTAGCACCCAACGCCGGTTGGAAAGGTTGGAGCCCAAGGTTAAACCTCCGTGCCACCCACCGTCAGTTCGTCCAAGAGCATGGTTGGCTGGCCGACGCCAACGGGCACGCCCTGGCCATCTTTGCCACAGGTGCCGACGCCGGGATCAAGCGCCATGTCGTTGCCGATCATGGAAACCGTTTTCAAGGCGTCCGGGCCGGAGCCAATGAGCGTAGCGCCTTTTACCGGCGCCCCCACCTTGCCATCCTCGACTTGGTAGGCCTCAGTGCAAGTGAACACAAACTTCCCTGATGTGATGTCCACCTGTCCGCCGCCGAAGTTGACGGCATAAAGCCCCGTCTTGACGGATTTCAGAATTTCCTCTGGATCGTGATCGCCATTTTCCATCAGCGTATTGGTCATGCGCGGCATCGGCGCATGGGCATAACTTTCCCGCCGCCCGTTCCCGGTCGCGGGCACGCCCATGAGGCGCGCATTCATGCGGTCCTGCATATAGCCGGTGAGGATGCCGTCCTCGATCAATACCGTGCGCTGGGCCGGCGTGCCCTCATCATCNATGGTCANGGAACCCCGCCGGTCATTCAGCGTGCCATCATCGACCACGGTGACGCCCGGCGCTGCAACCCGCTCTCCCATCAGNTCAGAAAATGCGGATGTCTTCTTGCGATTGAAGTCACCTTCAAGGCCATGACCAATGGCTTCATGGAGAAGGATCGCCGGCCAGCCAGAACCCAGGACGACTGGCATTTCGCCTGCCGGCGCGGCCACGGATTCCAGATTAACCAGAGCCTGTCGGAGAGCTTCTTCTGCGGCGAAGTGCCACGTGTCTGGCTGAAGATATGTCTCATAGGTCTCACGGCCACCGGTCCCGTAATTACCTGACTCCATGCGGTCACCATCGCCGACAACACAGGACACGTTGAGCCGGACCAGAGGCCGAATATCCGCCGCCCGGCTGCCGTCTGCACGGATAATCTGCACCGCCTGCCAGGAACCGGAAATCGAAGCGGAGACCTGTCGGACGCGATCATCCAGCCCGCGCGCATAGCTATCGATATCACTAAGCAATTTTACTTTGGCTTCAAACGGCGCAAGGTTGAGAGGATTATCATCGATATAGAGTGAGCGGTTTGTCTGGGCAGGTCCATCCGCCATCGTGCCGCCGTGTCCTGCTTGGACAGCCTTTACGGTTTCGCCCGCACGCTTGAGCGCGGCCTCACTCAATTCCGAGGAATGGGAATACCCCGCCGTCTCTCCGGCAATGGCGCGGAGCCCCAGCCCCTGTGAGGTATCGAAGCTCGCATTCTTCAACTGGCCGTCATCGAAAACAAAGCTTTCCGACTGCTCATATTCCAGAAACAGCTCCCCATCGTCGGCATTGCCGAGTGCGTCACTCACAATGCCTTCCACGCGGGTACGATCAAGCCCGGCGCGGGCAAAAAACAGCTCATCGGTTTTGGCAATGTCGGTCATGAAATTCAATCCTTCTCTTCAGGATCTCATACTACCCGACCCCTGCCAATTGCCAAGGCAGAGAGTCTTATGTTTTTTAATGCCCATGCAGTGAAAATCCACCTTGACCATCTCTTAAAACGACTTTTGGTCATCCTCTCTCGTGGTGATTTGTACGACCGGCTTGCGGCCACGTTAAACACACAAGCTAAAAGGTCGGAGCGAGAGCCCCGACCATAACTGGCCGGGGTTTTTGGTTGGTACGCCCCCTTTAGCGGGCGCCAGAAAGCCCCTGCATTTATGTAAAGAGGGGCAGCGATGTCAGTAAACAAAACCAACCCCCAATGGCGAGAACAGACGCAACTCGTGCGCGGTGGCACCCACCGCTCTCAATTCGCCGAGACCAACGAAGCCATCTTCATGACCTCGGGCTATGTATATGAAACAGCGGAGCAGGCGCAGCGAGCGTTTAAAGGAGAAGAAGAGCGCTTCATCTACTCCCGGTTTTCCAATCCCACAGTGAGCATGTTTGAAGAACGGATGAGGTTGCTGGAAGGCGCTACCTCGTGCCGGGCGACGGACACCGGTATGGCGGCGGTATGGGGTGCGTTGGCGGCGCGCCTGAAGGCGGGCAACAGGCTCGTGGCGTCCC
>NHHQ01000038.1 GCA_002170915.1 Rhodospirillaceae bacterium TMED167
CAGGCGTTCACATCGAGCACCAGCACTGGCGAGTTCGGGGCGCTGGTCATCACCAGCAGGTTGGAGGAGCCTTCCACGCCCGCGACCGCTGGCCGCAGTGGCAGGTCAATCCGGCCTCCGGAGGTGCTGAAGTCGTGCTGGCTCATGACGCTCATGGTCTGGCCTGGCTCAATCCGGATCCCGTTGACCACCAGCGGCACCTCGGCATCCGAACGCAACGTGGCGAACACGTCATAAGTGCCAGAGACGGTGGAGCCATCTGACAATGTAAGCGGGTTGGTCTGGATGATGCTGCCGCCATCGAGACGCTTGAACTCCTGCGTCACCGCAGGAATCATCAGCTTGCCGTCCATGCCATCAGCCAACGAAACTTGGGGAGGATTGTATGTGAAACTTGTAGTTTTACTGGTTTCGTTTAGCTGATCATCTTCAGCTACCACTGTGATCCTGTATTCTTCACCTTCTTTCAAACTTGGGAAGACAACTGGATACTCTAGCCTATAGAGTGATTCACTTTCCTTGCGTACCGATAGATAAATATCATCAGATGCTGGCCCACCTTTTATATTGACAGACGTAATTTTAGGGCTTTCCGAAATGTTATCAGTTACATCTATAGTTATTTCATCCAGTGTACTCACTATTCCTGATGAGGGGTGATTAATTTTCAATATTGGCGGAGTTTTGTCTATAACAACATTGCTCTTCTGATATATAACCTCCCTATCGTAAACATCTATTGCGGAAAGTTCTAAGGTATATACCCCAGTAGCTAGTTTAGAATAGGAAAATGTTTTTCTCGAAGAATATCTAGTGAAGTTTTGCGTAGCAAGCAAAGGTAATTCGGTTTTCTGATTTTGTGAATCTATAGCGTAGGCTTTTATTGAATCAAAGCCAAATCGCCAAGAGTCAGACGTTGAGAGATCATATTCTTCTGTTTCTCTGAATGTTGCGGCTATCGTTTTGTCAATGACTTTCACATCTTCAATCAGAGGTTTGTTGAAATCGAAAGCAATCATCAACTGTCCTTGAGTCAACAATCCAAATCTATCAGTGTAACCTCCAGATGAATCAGCCTCACCTGCTTGAATATTAAAGTTCGCATAACCACCTCCAACGGAGAAGTCTGATTGCCTAATAGATATTGCTACGTTAGCAACGTCACATGATTGTTCGCCAACGCTCACCACACATGAAAAATACTTATTGGGGCCTTGGGAAAAATTAGTGGAGGCTCTCATGTACGTAGGATATGTCGCTTTATTCTCCAAAGTAAACCGTATCCCCGTAATCTCAAATTCTCCTCCGATTTTATCAATATGCTTAGTTGTTTGCGAAGCTATCCCACTTTGCCATGAAGAAGCTCCGTTCAACTGATATTGCATCATCCAATTATGTTCAGAAGGAGATGCTTGAGGTGCTAAAGTAACACCATCTTTTAAATTAATATTGAGTTGTGAAGGGCGAAAATCTCTATATAATCCACTTGCTGTCCGTAACCTCCAATAAAGTTTCCCATTAGAGGGCGCAAACCATAAAGGCCAATTCCCACTTCCGGTAATGTAAGTAACTTCGCCTTGAATATCAAAATCCCAGTTGCCTTTATCAACCCAGCCAATGCCATTTATATTTTGCGATGCTAAAGACTTCGTATCGGTCTTTAATCGTAACTTTATCGGATTTTCACCAACAGTCATTCCTGGCTGGTAAGGTATCCATTTCCCACTTTTTTCATCCCAAATGTCAGAATACTCTAAAGAAGGCATTACTACATCGGCATAGCTTTCTCTACTAATTGCATTTATATTTCCCGCACTATCTTCTATTTCGAAACCGATTAAATAAAGAGAGTCATCGTGAGTAAACAGGTCTCTTTGAGTTACATTTCCGCGTAAATCAATATTTACTTTTTGAGTTCCTGAGTCGTATGCCGCTGTTTTCTTTCTAACTTCACCGGACGCTAGATGTTTGGTAAAAAATGTGACCCTTGTAATTCCGTTCGCATCATATACCCCCTCCAGACCTATTGAATCCGTACCGGTGCCGATCATATCAATGCTCCCCCCAAGCCCAGCAAACTCAGTCCATATAAATGTATCTTCAGCTTTGGGAGCTGTAGTATCAACAACCAATGATTCGGTTTCTGACTGGACAGAAAGCCCTTGAGCAGAAAGAATCTCCGACTTAATTGAGTATTTACCCTCATTTAAGCCTGCGATACTTAAAAATGCACCATAATAATCTTTGCCTCCAACGGTTATGCGGTCATTTGCACCTAACAGCTTACTCGTTTTTGAAACGACCACATCGCCCGAGGTGCTGATGATGGAAAGCCGCACCTTCCGGTCTACCCCAGCGCTCAACGCAAAAGTGATAGGCCCAGTTGGGTTGGCGTAGGTATCGCCTGGTGACAAAGTGCGCTGGCTTCCATCTGTTCCCGTAAAGGAGTATTCAAGGAGGTCGGCTTGTGCCGTGCCTCCTATCAGGAGCGCCAGCACCCCGGTTGCAGCAATAGCGCCGCGTTTTAGTGATTTCATAGGTTGCCCCCCGAAATAAAGGTACTTAGCAACCTGAAGGTTATCGAAATATTATCTACACCCACGGGTGCCGAATTGCCCTTTTTGGGCGTTTGGACAAAAAAAAACCAGCAAAGCAGCCGAAGCCGCCCCGCTGGGTTTGATTTTGTAGTTTTACCTACACCGTTAAGATCCAACGCTTCATAGGGACTTTGATGTTTATCATCCCGTTCGCGCAGGGGGTTTGCCCCCAAAAGTTGTAGGTGGTCTCATGAATATCAAACTCAGTCATCGACTGAATTTGCGTCTCTGAGACAGGTTCAAATGGACCTCCGCAGCCAATGTGCATATCAAGTCCAAAATCTCGGAGTTCGAGGTCTCCGAGGTTTTTGCCACCCACGCAAGCAATCAAATTCTGCCCTCTGATCTCGCCTTCTCGCAATAACAGTGCAGATTCATCATAGCTGCCATACTGATTCGTAAACTTCACGATATGGCCGTGTTTGGGTGTGGTTTGTTCCGCCAGCTCTTTTAGCAATCGCTTCACATTCTGAAACCTTGCATACAGCGTAGGCGTGAATTGCCCAGAATAATTCAGGTTCGGACAAATCATTTCAAGCATCTCATCTGGCACTGATTCGAGCCCCATTTGCTCAGCCAGAGGCTTCGCTTTTTTGAGACCTTCCTCAAGAACCATTGAGTTGACTAGCGTTTTCAAAGTATTCATTCCTCTCTCCTTTTGTGAGAGAGCAATGCAAGCCGTTCCCGGACCTGCATTGCCCGTTAACGGCTTATTTGTTTATCCCAAAATGTATGGAGCCACGCCGGTTAAGAAGCCCATGACTCCCAACACCGCGCCAGCAACTCCCAGCTTAATGGACAGTTGAACGCTCTGATCCGGATGCTGCCAATACCAGTGCCAGATTTCCCAGCGTTTGGCTCGGCGAACCTCAAGATCGACTTCTTGCTTGTAGCTCACGTTCAGTGCATCCACTGCATCGTAGTCCAGCCCGATAGCATTTTTGCAGATCTTCAGCCCGGAGTTACCCATGGCATAGCGAAGAACCTTGCTTCCATCAGCTTTGTTCACAATCACTAATGGTTCGCGCCGGAAGAACCGATTCCGGTCCTTCCTGGTTGAGTCCATATTCCGATTGTTCAGACGAACGATACAGTGTTGAAGGCCGCTGTCTTCCATTGGTAAGCGGATAACAGTTTCGACTTTCATAGTTACCTCCGTTGGTTGACCGGAGAGCCTACCTTTCGGCGACTCCCCGGCTGTTTCAGTTGATCATCTCCGCCGCGACCCTTAGCTTGCCGCCAGCAGTCAATGCTGCTGGAACATACTTGCAAGGCTCATGGCCGGAGCTGATTTCTTTCCCTTCGGGATCGAAGAACGCAATGTGCGTTGACTCTTCATCCGCAAACAGATTGAAGTTGATGGGCATACCTACTGCTTCTGAGGCTGGGGTGAGCTTTATGTAGCCTTCCCCATCCACCAGCGCAGTAGCCCAATGGAAGTCATCTCCGCCGATAAAATCTTGTTCGGCATCGAGAACCTCTACCACAACCTGCTTGAGACGCCGCCAGCGCCACAGACTGTTCCCAAGTTCTTTGGCTACTGCCTCGAACGCGGGAAATACCACAGCTTGACCCAATACCTGGTGCGCGGTGGTATCCGCCAGCCCTTCAATCATCCCTTCAGGGATACCCTTCACACGACAATGCTCTGTCGGGGTCAGAATCCGTGATAAAGCTGGATCCTGTTTATTCACGACAAAAGGCTCGGTACTGCGACACTTGGCGTAGTCTTTACCGATAGTTCCGCAGAACGCCTCCTCCCCAGTGAGGAGCTGTCTCGAGAACCCCTTTCCAGCGGCCTTGTCACGCTTCTCCTTATCCGCCAGGTAATCAAAGGATTTCCAGCGGTCGGAGTCCTGCGGGACCACCTCCAGGATGTCATTCAAACAGGCTTCCTTCGTCCGTACCGGCAGTACATTTTCAAGGTCGAAACCTTCAATGCCTTTCGATATGGCTATGGCGCAGAGTCGCTTGCGCTTCTCCAGGACACCAAATTCATTGCCATCGAGAATGCGCTCCTGGATGTTGTACCCAAGAGATCCCAGAACAGAGCGGATCACCTCCATTGAGGCAGTGTTCGCGTACTCAGGGACGTTCTCGATGAGGACGATTGAGGGATTGAGAACCTCAACGAACTGAAGGAAGTTGAAGAACATAGCGCCTGCTGCCTCATGCGATTCAGCAAACTCCAGCTTGTTCTTGCTTCGCCCAGACTTTGAAGCTCCAGTACAAGGAACACCCCCGGCCAAAATATCAACTTGGGGTGGGTTCCGATTGATGCTCACCGCCTGAATCGGAGACTCAATCACCGTAGAATTCTCATCCCACAGCTCAGGATTGTTCCGAAGCGACGAATCGAGGTATTTCTGTTCCAGCTCGACTGCAACAGCGACCTTGCTGGTTATACCAGCATCCCACAAGCCTTTATGCAGGGCCTTATCCAGTACGCCACCCCCATGAAAGAGACTGCATACAGAAAGAGGCTTTCCTGACTCAAGTTTGTCGATAAGGCGCTCTACCCGCTCTTTCACCCGCTCGTGCTGGTGATGTGCGGATATGACAATCGTGCCGTTTTTGATAGCCACTCGGAGCAGCTCCACACCATCAAAGATGTGCGCCAGCTCTTGGGCTGTCAGGTCAATAATCGGTGAAACACGCCCGTTTCGTTCGCGTTTACTGACTGTGAACTTACCGGCTTCGCTGACACGAAGCAGAACCTTTGAGTCTTTGATCTCAAGGTCATACTTCATGCCGGGGCGGTAGCCTTCACGAACCAGCTTCTGGCCTTCCAGCCAAACGCGCTTTTTGCCACGGTGTTCACCGAGTTTGGTATTGACGATAGTTGCCATAGGTATTCCTCCAAAAATGAAGGGCCACCTATTCCCAGCGGGACAGGTGGCCCCGGCTGGGCTTAATTCAAATCAGGGTGTATCACGCGAAGACGTACTCAATCGCTGAGTGCTTCAGGAAATACACAGTTTCCCCGTGCAACTTGGACCGGTGATAGCTGACGTGAAAATCGCCTGCCATGGTCAGTCCTTGTTTCGGGTGTTTGTCGTAACCGAGCGATTCCTCCAGATTCTGGAGGCTTTCCCGGTCAACGTGCTTCAGAAAGGTGTTGCGTGTGATGTCGATGGCACGATCAATCATTTCGCACAATCCGCCTTCTGCATGTACGTCATGCTCAGGCCATCCAACGCAGTTGTTGTGATACGTCAATTTTGACATGAGGCTCTCCGGTTGGCCGGGAACCTCCCCTGCCGGGAATGGTGTCCCGGTAGGGTTAATGGTTTGTCGCGTTAAGACACATTGAAGTGGTCGAAAATCTCAACCTCTTCGCTTTTCAGTCTTTGCAGCAAGGGTTCAACGTCTGTGGATGGAAGGTAGGTACGCTCAGTCCCCATCACCAAGGACCAGGACTGATCGTCTTCGTCTACACAGGGTTCCCTCAGCCAGCGGTGAAGAAGCTCGTAGTGCGCTTTCTTCCCATTCTGGAAAAGGGCTTCGTTCAGTCGGAACAGTGCGATAAAGTCATTCCCCTTTCCTTGGGCAAGGATTGCGTGGGGAAACTCACCGCTGTAATCAACTACATATTGCTCTTGAGACATGATGCTTCCTGAATATCAGGGCGCACACGTCCCATACCGGGCTTGTGCGCCCGGTGGGCATTAAAGGGTTAGTGGACAGGCATGCTGGAGAGTTCTTCACCAGAGTACACCTGCCCTATTCGTAGACAGTCGAGAACGTGCAGGTTGCTTACTTTGTCGCGACACCACAGATCAAGCAATTTTGACCAGTCGCTCGGGTAGTGCCCTGCACATTTTTCACGCTGTTTGCGGGTTTTCGCCTTAGCCAATTTGGCCTGATACGAGGCCATGGCCGCTGCTTCAGCCCGCTTGTAAAGCTCGTCATAGATGGCGTTAAACCGGCTCTCCGGCAGCTTGCTTGCGTATGCCATGCTCACCCCCTGATGAGAGTGTGAACATCGAAAGCATAACGCCCGCTTTCATTGCCGTTGAATCCAGTTATGTATCCGTCCTTCAACCCTTTCCAGACTTCCTCCAGCTCCAATGACTCATTGAGATCATCTTCACTTTCAATTAGAGCAGTCACCAGGTAAAGGTTTCGGGTGTCGGTATCCGCCATTCCAACCATCTTCTCTTCGAGAAGCCGATCAGCTATGGAACGGGCATTTATATTCTCTATAGGCCGCTGTTTCTCGGTTTGATGTTGAGCGACTCGGAGAGCCTCTTCTACCGCTTCAAGAACCAGGGATTTGATACTTACACTCATGATGCACTCCTTACGGATGTAGAGGGCGCACCAGTAGCCCCAGGGGCACGATGCGCCCCAATGGGGATAATTGAAATTTGCTGTTTGTTTGAAGAGACCAGCTATCTCATTTCACTCTCAGTGAGAGCAAAACTGTTTTACCGGTACAGCCTATGAGAAGGCTTCACGGGAAAAACAGCTTGTGAATGGTGATTCTACCTCGCCTGGTAGGAATGTCACCGCTCAAATTGCCCAAAACGGGCGCACAAGAAGGCAAAGCCCGCGAAGCCGAAGCTCCACGGGCCGCCAGTTATTACCGGTGTCTTGACTCCCACGCTGCCTGAATTGCCTTCTGCCAGCCGCCAAGGTGGCGAACAGCTTCAGGTTCCTGACGACTGAGGGCACACCATGCCTCCAGTTCAGTCAGCAAACAATTCCGCCTTAACGCGGCAAGCAACCGAGGGTAGCGCTGCGCCACCGTTCGCTCACGAGGTCTCTCCCATACAGGAAGAACACCAAGGATGCTGCCGGGGCGACGGTTCGGTATCCGCTTGGCTGCTTCATGGGCCTCTTCGATGGTCGAAAAGACTGCGGCCTCGTCTGGTCCTGCGGTCGGCCCATGAAGGATCCGCCCACACTTGCCCAACACCAGGTCGCAAGCGTTCCCACCAAAGAAGGGATCTCCTTTGCCGTGGAACTCCATGACCTTCATGTAGTCAGGGAGAACGCGCCAGCTCCGTTTTGTCGCAACAACGTAGTCCCAGTCTTCCAAGCCGAGGCGTACCTCAACCTGATCGACGGGCTTTTCTCCCTCGTTAGGGAGGCAGAGGGTGGCCGTGTTCATACGCCACCCCCTTGGTTATCACGTCCAAAGACATACTCCTCGTAGAACGCAGAGTATTCCTCGTAGGTGATTCGTCCTGAATAGCGCATCGCATCGAGAGCACCAGCAATGTACTGTCTTGCCGCTGCATTCTTCTCCGATGACTGCCAAGCCCTCCGCAGAAACTCCTTTGCAGTAGGAGCGTCCGCCAGCTCATTCTTCAAGTCGTGTTCAAACATATCGCTCTCCGGATTAAACCGGGGCGGCCCCAACCGGGGCGCACCCCGGAAGGGTTGAAGGTTATGCGGCTTTCGGCTGAAGGTTATCCGCTTTCGCGTTTACCTCGTCCGTTACCTGCTCCATCGCATAATCGTCGCCTATGAAGCCCCAGCATTCATCCGAATCAACGAATGACCATTCAGGCTCTTCAGCGGTGCCGATATTTTCAAAGGAGGCAGACACGATTCCGAAAGTGCTACCGGCCAGCCACTGGTTGTAAGACTCCAAAGCGCTCTCGGCCAACTCGACCGCTGCTCTCCGGCGTCCTGCTTCCAGGACAGATTCCCTCTCCAGCTTTCGCCGGGGAAGTTTCAAGGACTCAGCTTGGTTGCTTAGCCAGTCGAACGCTTCATGCCAGTGTTTGAACTGAGGGGACATTTCACCGCCCCATCGCCCATCAACCTCAGCATAGAAACGCTTGCGACCGCTGCCACGAGTCCACGAGCCGTTATCCTTCACTTCACCATAGGCGTAGACTGCGGCACGGCGTTCGATCTCCTCCTTCGCGCATTGGTCCGGAATCCAGACGCCTGCACCTGTAGAGGTATCCCACCGGCATTGCATACCTTGCCCAGTGATCGACCAAACCTGTCCTCCATGCTCATAGCAATCCAGGACAACCGCATCGCGGTCGCCTATCAGCCCTTCGGAACGTAGTTCCTGCCAGACTTGCTCTCTCACGGAGTCAGTGAAGTCGAAGTCATATATGTCAGAGGCCCCATAGCAGTATTCGCCATCGGTCTCTCTCCATAGCTTGGCTGCGCGTCGTTTGTAATAGGCATCATCCTTTCGAGCCGTAGGCCCTGCGGATTCGTTCGCCCATTCAATGAACTCCGCCGACTGCATGGCAGCCTCAATCCAGGGCCTGCGAAGACGACTGGTAAAGTCATCAACCAAGTCCAGGTCTGGCTCCCAGTCAGAATCCAAAGCCAAGGCTTCCTGCATTTCACTGTGATTCCGTGAATGGCGATGAGCAGAATGGATCTTGCCCATGCCGTCACAGTCCTCCAGCGGGTTTTGGCAGTCAGAATCGTCGGACAAATACCCCACAATCAGGGTTGTGCCGACGAGACGTTTTGCAGGTGTGTGATAGTCCATGATTGGCGACGCATCGAACGGCAGTTCGAGGTCGGACAAAGCGATGGATTCCACAGACTCAGTTGTCGCATTGTGTTGAACGGACATAGTTACTCTCCTTACTTGAGATGGCGCAATTCCGCCCGAGCCGGGGGCGCTGCGCGTTTGGTTTCATTGGTAGATAGAGGATGTGAGAATCATAACTTCATATTCTCAATCATGGTTTGGAGGGTTTTCGTGTAGCTTTTCAGCTCATCAAAGCTCTCCTGAATATCTGCCAAAGCAGTGTGTCCGTACTGCTTTTCGGGTGGATTGAAACCTACCCAGTTCCAAGCTGTACGTTCCAGCAGCGCTATCGCACTGATGTCGATTTTCCGGTAATGAAAGTGATTGGCGAGTTCGGGCATCTGAGCCCCAATGAAGTTCATATCGAACCCCACGCTATTACCAAACACTATCGAACCGGTACGTTCTTTACGGTCGTAAGGCATCGCTCCGACCGATTCCAAACGCTGGATGATATAAGCTGCGGCATCTTCAACGCTGTCAGCCAGGTAGTTGTGGCCGCCGCCTTCCGCCAGCACTTCAAGCAAGCCTGATTTCTCATGCTGCTCCTTGGCCCAGGGATCCATCTTGTCGAGAGATTCCTGGCTTTGGCGAATGCCAACGGAGAAGGCGTCTGCTTTCTGAAGGTCTGATGTTGCCACCAGAACCCCGATCTCCAGGATTGGGTAGTAAGCCGCCCCATGGACTCGTTGGCCGTCGATTTCGATGTATCCGTCAAGTCCACCGGACTCAATATCAATTCCTACAAGGGAAATGGACATAGTTGCACCTCATTTGGGATGAGCTGGTAGACCCGTGATGGACCACCAGCTTTAGAATGAAAGTCCCAGGGCGTTAACCTTGGGATAGTTGAATGCTGTTTGTTTTAGGTGACCAGCTATCACACTAAGCGTCCAGGACGCTTTCCGCGTCACTCTGCTACCTTGATCCAGAGTGACCCGGAAAACGCCGGAGAGAGGCCCGCAGGCCCCTCTCCAACGCTATGCAAGGTTATCCCTGGCAGGATTCCCTTGCTTTTCGCCTTTCCAACCGACGCAGAACATCGAGGGTTTGGTCTCGAAGTGTTGCAGGGGCGTACCCCAGCTCCGAGCAGCAAACAACGAACGAGAACGGAGCGATGTCGTTGGACATCATCCACTCCAGCGTTTCTTGCTTGATCCCCTCACCAGCTCGACCATCGGCCAGAACTCTCAGGCTGTGCCATAGAAAACCTTCTCGAAGCTCTTCAATGGCTTTTTCAGTCCATTCAAACCGGGGCTCGAAGGGAATGATGTCGGCTGAACGTGCAGGCTCTGGCGAACCAAACAAATCCAGCTCTAGTTGGACTCCACCCGGAGGCGGAAAGTCTAAACGTGCTGCTTTCATGGGTATCTCCTCTGCTTATCAGGGAGGCCCAATAACCCCATAGGGGCAAAGAGCCCCCGTAGGGTTGCAGTCAGTCATATCAAATTGATACTCAGCACTTATGATCGCTAATGCGGGATTCTAACCAGCTACCCAGCGTTCTAAGTTCACTGCGAATCACTGGGTCGCTTTGCTTATCGGCATCCGTCGAAACGGCTTCCAACATCGCTTCCGCTTGCGCGAGAGTTTCAACATGGTTCCCAGGGAACCGGACGTGTTGCTGTGTATGTTGCGTGTTCATAGTCACTCCAATTTGACGAGGGCCACCGCCCAATTACGGGGATGGCCCCCTGATTTGAGGTCACGCCGGAAACAACCGGCGCAGTTTCAGTCCTGGTGGTCGAGTACGACCTCGGTGGTTGCGCTCGCGCAGCACACCAAGATCTCCCCTTCTGCCAGGTAGGCCAACGGCTCCTCCAGGTAAGTCACCTCACCTTTTAACAGCCGCTTTTTGCACATCCCGCAGATGCCGCTTCGACAATGCGTCTCTACAGGAATGTGTTTCTTCTCCATTTGCGCCAGCAGCGTTTCTTCGCTGGGTTGAAGGAGTATCTCCATGGTCATTCGTCTCCGATTAGAGGGAATGACCATCCCCAGAGGGTGTCACCCCCAGAGGGTTGGTAAATCATTGAGCAAGTGCATAAACACCGGTCTCAACACGATTGAAGAAGCGTTCGTCTTGTAACACCTGTCTAACCTTGGCTTGCCAATGGTTGTTCTGACGGTGCTGAGCAAACGGCTCCATCGAGGCGTATATTTCGTCCAGCTTCATGGTCTTCCCCTGAAGAACGCGACGCACTGCCGCCTTCCAGGTTGTGGCTACCATGTTCATGGCCCGCCTATGGGTTTCCATCAGGAAAACCAGTGACGGAGCTTTGTCTCGACGAAACACAAGCAGCTTCTCATGAGCGATGCGGATCAAGCGGCCTGAGTAGTCTCTTCGATCACTGACGCAGTTGTACTGCATCTTGATAATCTCATCGACCAGCTTCCCAGGTGCAATGCGCTCAACTAAGCTGGACAGGTTGTAGTAATTCCCGTCTCTGCGAAGGTTGCCCATGAGGATCCCGTAGTGGCCGCCTTTCTCACAGGCGTCATGAATATTCATGACCGCCAGCTCCAGCGACTCTACGAATTGCGGCAGGTCCATGCGGCTCATGTCCCATTTATTGGGCTCGCCCCACTCCTTCCCCGAATACTGAAGCATGTCCCAGTAAGGCGGGTGCCACCAAACAAGGTGGGCCTCTTCGCCAAGGTGAGTCTTGAAGTCGTCCGTTAGCAGGTTGAACCCTCGATGAAGGTCTGTCCCTTTGAAACGAACACCAAGCTCTTTGGCTACATCCTCACTGGTCCCGCCTCCGACGCTCGGGTCTGCGACCAATCCGTTCTTGTTTCGCATGAAGGACTCAATGAAATCCTTCACGATGAAACCGGAGCAGTTGCCCCGGTATTTGTTGTTGCCCCAGTGCCCGCGTGACGGGTAGGAACATACAGATGCGTTAAACATGGCTACTCTCCGTGAGGAGGGCCAACACGCTCCCCTACAGGGGCGAGCGGCCCCTGTTAAGGGTTTGATTCAAGCGTTGTCCGCATACCACGAAGCAATACTATTGCGGTCTCTTGTGAACGCCGTTTTATCTGGCGCTTTCATCATGACCACATCACCTTCACAGTAAGTGCAGAGTTTCAGTTCATCTTCATTTGCCCAGAACACGTTGCACCCGGATTCCTGAAAAATCACTTCCCAGCCAGAATGGCGGAGAAAGCGGCAGGAGAAATCCAGGGAGTCACCGAAAGGGAAATTGAAGCGTTCCATCACTGAGCCGTTTTCGGTCAGCTCAGGTTTGACGTTTCCGGTTTTCAAGCGCTTTTTAATGAGGCGCTTAGTCCAGCGGAGTCTTGCAAACAGCTTGTTGCTTTCGTCCTTGTAGCAGTCAGGGTTTCGCTTTCGCCAATAGAGCTTTGCGAAAATCTCCCCATCCAGGTGCTGCATCTGGTTTCGGTTCAGAGAACCGAGATACCGACTCAGCGCTTTAGACTGGAACATAACGGATTCAAGATTTGCGAGAGTGTTCATGATGTGTCTCCGAGGTTTTAGAGACCACCAGTCCCCCTTGGGGCTGATGGCCCCCGAAGGGTTATTTCAAAGTTATGTCCGAGGATTGGCGAAGCGAATGGCTTTACCCATGAAATCAGCCATGAGACGGTTGCCCGTCGAACTGAAATAGGCTTGCCACTCTTTCCACCCACCAACGGCTGACACCGAGTTTGGCGACTCGAACAATCCCCAAATTCTCAACTCGCAACCTCTCTCAAGAACTTGCGTAACCTGTTCGGTCAACTGTTCGCGAGACATGGTTGAGCTGATATTGCAGGGGGGCTGCATGATGAGCTTTTCAGCTTCCTCGAAGGTCGTTTTCTCAACCAGGCCGGTTGTAGTATCGACAATGAACGGGACCACATCTTGTCCGTGGTTACCCCACAGCCAATGCGTGATGTATCCCGGATCAACTCCGAGCTGCGCAGGAACCAGGATGGTTCCACAGGTTCTCAATAACCAGACGAGCTTTGTGCCTTTAAAACGATTCAGCGACTCAAGGTCCGCTTCCAAATCATTTTGGTAAAGCTCGGGAAGTTTGAGGGATGCCGCTACGTGCTCCATAGTGGCTTTGATTCTATCAATTTGATCTGCATGGTGGGTCATGGTGCTTCTCCTAACATGTATGTTCGGGACGCACCAGTCCCCTTTAGGGCTGAGCGCCCCGGAGGGGTTTATGAAATTTGCTGTTTGTTTGGGGAGGCCAGCTACCTCTTTTCACTCTCACTGGGAGAGCAAAACCTTGTTTTCCAAGCCACTCTTATCCCATTCATGGAAAAAGCACCGTGGAAAGCAGGCTTAAAGAAATGTTACTCGATACGCCTGGTAGGCACCAAGCTGGTTTTGCCCGTTTAGGGCGCGGGGGCTATTTATCGACACAGGGGCAGGAAAGGGACTTGCAGGGCCTTTCGGCCCCACAAGTTGTGTCGGAATATCCGATTCAATGGCTCGCAAAGAGCCCCTTCTGCGCCAGCTCCTGCGCGAAGTATGGCGTCAGAACGATTGGCGAAGGGGACAGTTTCCAGCGAAGCCTTTCAGCCGTCCGTCGCAGCCCTTTGGCGGTGGAGTAGTTGTCCCAACCGGCCTCGAAACTAGCTTCAGACAGCAGAGCCTCTATTTTGGCTTCCACTTCAGCCCTCTCAGGGATGCTGGTGACTGGCTCCACCCACGTAACGGTCGATCCGGCAGCAGCACCTCCCATAATCAGGCGATGCTCTCTGTCGTAAATACGAACACTCTGAGCAGATGACCACTCCAGACAATCCTCTTCTGGGCAGATGTATTCTCGTGCAACCGCATCCAGCGCATCGTCGTGGCTATATTTTGCCAAGAATTGACTTGCCAAATCCACAGCCTCGCTCACGGTCGGCGCACCACCGACGAAATGACTACTAGATTGAGAATACGTGCTAACTCGGTCGTTATCCAACAGCCCTATCTCCAGCTCGACATAAACGGAGAATTGTACTGAGAAGACATCTTCTCTCATGCTGCCGCCAGCCGTGTAGGGATTGGGAACGAACTTGATGTTTTGACTCATGATGCACTCCTTACGGATGTAGAGGGCGCACCAGTAGCCCCAGGGGCACGATGCGCCCCGATGGGGTATGTTATTAAGGATATTGCAGGGCTCGAAAGCACTGCAAGCTCCCAAATTTTTATCCAGCTTCGGATATTTTCTTTAACGTCATCTCTCTTACTTTCTCAACACTTAATATTACTTGGCGGTCTCCTATGTTAATAGAAGCATTTTCCACCGGAACAAGTAAGTAAACCTTGTGAGAATCATCGTAATCCCGAAATGGCTTTATTGTGCATTCAACACCATTCTTGACCATCGTTGGCCGGAATTCGCTTGCTAAAGAAAAACCATGCCGGTTTAAAAAGCTAGGAATATCTAGCTTAGGATCATCCGAATAAACCCTTTCGTACTGAGTGCCTGTAGAATAATGATGAGTTATTTCACCTATATTCACAAATGGGGCAGTCGGCATTTTTGAGTGGGGATTGGATGGATAGTAACTAGCTATCATAAGAGCTTCCTCTTCAAGTTATGAAGGGGAAATGCACCCTGCTGGGGCATTCCCCCAGCAGGGTTATAATTTTATCAGATCACGAAATTAAGAAACTCTGATAATCAGAAAGCGGGACGCAGAACTCGATGTAAATCTCATTATCCCCATTCCAGTCCTGTAACACTTTTATCATTTGCGTAAATTTCGCTTCAGCTTCGTCAGACGAGGTTGCTTTAACAAATCGGAGCACATCCTCTTCGTCACAAACCCTTCCAACAACAACGAACAATGCTGAACCGGAACTCCCCGCAGATGGCAAGTCAATCATTTCATGCTGGCATACTCCACAACATAAAATAGTCACTTCCTGCTCTTCGCTGTATGAAGCCTCAGTATCATTGAATACACCTCGTTCTAAAAATGGCGCTTCATGATTCTCAGGCTCCTTTACTGGTTCCAATGAACCAGGTTCACCGCAATTAATGCAATAATTGCTCATGATTATTCTCCTCTTCGTTTTAAGAAGGGGATACACACCCCTGCCGGGGGAGATCCCCTGGTAGGGTTTGTTTTAATTTCAGTTACGCTGGAAAAATACGCCACATGACGGTCGGAGGAAACGAATCTGCTACACGTTTCACGTTCGTATAGAGCGTGTCTTCAAAAAGACGCTCCAGACGACGACCACCCTGACGATACACCAGCTTGAAGTCTTGAAATTTATTGTTCATGGATACCTCCAGTAGAGCGAGAGGTATCCCCCAGCAGGAGATAGCCTCCCGCAAGGGTTAGTTAGTAAAAGTTGATTTGCTGTTTGTTTGGAGAGGCCAGCTACCTCATTTCACTCTCACAGGGAGAGCAAAACCGATCTTTCCGGGTAACTCGAAAATCTTTCACATGTGAAAGTCCAAGCAACCTGGAAAGAAAGGTCCACAGTAAAGGCGTTCAGGAAGGGGGTAACCTGCGGAGCACAAGGCTCCACAGGCTACTGGCGGGATAATCCCGGTTTACATTAGTTGGCGTGTTTGTGACTGCCGAAGTGCTTCTTCGCCCAACATTCGAGTGAGTCTGCATTCCGGTAGGCGATCACACAAATCAGTGTGACCGCCAACACGAAACCACCAAATCCTATAAGTGCAGCGAACATATTCATGTCTCCTAGTCTAGCACTTTGCCAAAAACTTCACTACTCCTCGAAGATCAGATCTTCGAGCAGCAGCATCACCAGCGATGCCACGTTCATGACACCACCGAGGACGATGAACAGAACGCCGAACACAACGACATTCGCCTCACCGAGACCTTGGAACGCAAGCGCCCCAGCTCCCAGCAATGCGAGGCCGATACCGGCATCCTTGAGAAACTCCCGCGCAAAGCGGAAGATTTTCTTCTTGAAGGACATAATCGCTTCTCCTCATTACTCGGAGTAACCAGCCCTAAACTCCGGTTATTTTTGAAGCCAAGGCGGGCGGTTAGAGGAGATCCCCCCAAAGGGAGCCTCCTCCCCTTGGCGGGTGATTTCAGGTAATTTTTGCTGCTGTTTTCAGAACCCCTTACCTGTTGCGGGATTCTTTCCGGTTTCAGCAGAAAGCGCTTAGCACTTGCTGGAAAGCCGGGTTGCTGCTCGTTTTCATCTTTGCCCCGATGGGACAGAGATGCTCCTATGAAAGTCGCTAACGCAAGCCCCTTTGCAGGGGTACGCGACAAGCTGTCATTACCACTTTTCATAAGTGTCTCCTTAGATAAAAAAAGGCGACCCCTTCCTCTCGGAGAGGTCACCCTGTTTCAAATACCCCTGTTAGGCCGCAGTAGCAGTCAGAGACCGCTCCATTAACTTAAACAGGGTTCTTTGCAGGTCAGCCGCATCATCAATCACGATGTTCGTAGGGAACAACGCAGACACGGCTGACGTTTCGATGCCGATGCCGACCATATCAATGTCGCTTCGGTCACAGAGGTCGATAACCGCCTTACAGGGAGCGACCCGACTGGGTTCTCCATCCGTCACGACGATCATCATTTTCCGCTCCTCACGAGTCTTGCTCAGCTCATAGGCTGCATACCAGACGGCTTCTGCCATCGGTGTGCTCCCACGAGGTCCGAGCATGAAACGACCCGATTGGTTGAGAACATTCTCTCCATGCTTCACGACACTGAAGACCGGCTGGCTTCGATTGCCCATGAAGAAGGTCACGGCAGGGTTAACACCAGGAATAGGCTCCAGCGCAAGCGCTAGTGCCAAGGCCGATTCACGCGCTACTTCATAGCGTGTTTTCGCCCCCTGTGCCTGGCTAACCTTGTTGCCCATTGACCCGCTCATGTCCACCAGGATATGCACCGCCGTATTAGGACGCTGCCTTTCCGTGGGTGTACGGAAAACGCGAGTATCCCCAGCAACCACGCGATAGAGGCTACGGGTATCCAGACGTTTACCTGACCGCTTGTTTCGGCTACCAGAGCGCTGGCTGGCTTGCACCAAACCGTAGAGCTGGCTCCGAATCTTCGAGGTCGTGCTTTTCACTGAATCAACCAGTTGACGGCCCTGCGGGTGCTTAGGCGAAGCCACAGCACTGCGAACCGTTTGATAGTGAGGGTCTCCCCCCTGGTCAGCGGTTTTCTCAAGTTCAGCTCTCAATGACTCGTGCGCGTCACCGAGCAAGTCATCACCTTGAGCATTCAGCACTTGTCGAATAACTTCAGCGGCATTTTTCTTCTCGTCAGAACCAGCGCCATTGCCAGATTGGCCCTGGCTGGAGTCAGACTTCTGCCCGTCACTATCACCGTTCGGCGATTGCGATGAGCCCTTGTCCGCCCCTTGCTGGTCCGACTGTCCTTTTGAGGACTGCCCCTTCTGATCATCTTTACCAGGTTCACCATTTTTACCGGTGTCACCTTTCTGGTCGTCCTGCGATTGGTCAGCGTTCTTCTGCTGACCTCCCTGGTCGCCCTTCTGGTTATCCTGGTTTTTCTGACCTTGGGAGTCATCATTCCCACCAGCCGACCCGTTTGGACTTTGCTGCTGTTGCTGGCTTTGCCCTTGGTCTGACTGCTGTTGTTGCTGTTGCTGCTGCTCTTCCTTCTGCTTTTCCTCTTCGAGCATCTTCATGATCTCTTCAGTGAGAGCTACCGCTTCAGCCGTTGACTTAGCGCCAACCGCTTTACGGAGCAAAGCATTGAGTCGAACAACAACTCCACGCGGGAATGCTTGTTCAAGCGCCACCTTGGCTGAATCCAAGTATGGCTGTAGGACCGATTGCCCTACCGCCTGCGATCGCAGCCAGTAAAGACAAAAGGCTTCGAGGATCGAGGCCGGATGATCATCCTTCGTGACGTGCTGATAATGACCCGCTTGGGCCATGTACCGAGCAACTTCATTCAGGGTTTGAGCAGTGCCGGGGTAAATCTCGATCATTCCCCGCTCGATGCGACAATCCTCCAGGATGTTGGAAAGGTCGGCGTGAAGCCCCGGACGCCGCACCACCGAAAAATCGGTGAGGCGAACGTGAGCTGCTTCATGAGCGAGGTAACCCCAAACAGCGTCCATGTGCGGATAGCTGTCCGGGATATTGGGGACCACGATGGTTTGTCCATCGGTATAGGCGGTGTCGCCACCGATGGCTACTTTCACACCGAACTTCTCACCATAGGCGGCGGCCACGATAGGAAGTGCGCTGTAGATGGTTTTGCGTTTTGACATATCTCTTCTCCTGGTAGAGCTGGCGAAAAGACATGCCACCCCCAAGAGGGGTGGCTGCCCCTCCGGGGTTGGTTTGCCTGATTAGAAGAACGCATCCTCCGCGTCATCTTCAAATTCAGGCATGACTACCGGTTGCGGATCCACATCGTCAGCTTGAGCCGATTCGTGAGCGTATTCCGGGTCTATTACGATTTCATAGTCAGTGACTACTTCTGGTTCATGGTTCGTTTCAGCTTCAGCCACAGGTTCTTCTGGGGCCTCCGCTTGAACCGGCGTTTCAGAAGCAGGTGCTTCTTCGTCACCGGCAAACTGCTGAAAGAAACGGTCCATATCAGCTTCAAGATCCTCCAGAGGAGGCTCTTCCGGAGCGGCTTCCTGTTGCGCTGTAGCCTCGTCGGCCACCTCGCTTTCAGTTTCGCCAAGCTCTCCGCGCTCTTCGGCTGTCAGCGGCTCGTAGGGCAAATCGCCACTATCACCACCTTTTACTTCAGATTGCGAAGCTGGTTCCTGCTTGCCTTGCGTCTCAGCACCCAATACACCTTCAGGGGTGACTGATTCGGTCATGCCAGCAAGTGTGACAGCACCGGTCGCGTACTCTTCGATACGCTGACGGTCACTCATAATGAGCACTGCTGCCAGGACTTGATAGAAGAAAGGCGCTTGAATTACACGACCTTGAGCATGTTGCTCATATCCGCGCAGAGTCTCATCCAACAGGTTAACCAGTGGAATGAGAGAACCGTTCAAAAAGGACAGTCCATCTACTTTGTCACGGATATTCTTCAATGTGATGCGGGTTGTAACACCGCACGTTTCTCGACCCGAGAGGTTCTTCGAGAAGAACTTTTGGGCCTCTTCAGTAACTTCGTCCAAAAGGTCTCGACCCAGGCTTTCAACCTTACGATTAAGGCTCTTGGCTGTTGGGTCATTGTCACTGATTGGCTGGATCATGAAGACCTGGTACTCAAAACCAATCCGCTTCTCAACAGCAGTCCTTGGAAGGGCTCCTGCGCGAATGGCGGTTTCGTATTCAGGATTTTCGGTGATCCATTCTTCAACAGCAGCGTTGTAGCCGTTGATGAAGGTTTGTTTCAACGCTTCAAACTCTACGCTGACCGCATTGAGTTTGTCGCAGATTTCGTCTGCTTTGCTGGCAGGAACGGCAAAACCGTTCATGAACGGCATACCGTAGCTCAGCAACAGACGGCGGGTTTCTGTTTTCAGCCGGTTAAAGCCTTTCAGCTTGGCCGGGTCACAGATCTTCTTTGAACCTAATTGCGCAACCTTTTCTGGAGGGATTTCGCCACCCTCACCCAGCTTCAAATCAGCGGGGCTAAGGCGGGTCTGTCCGCTCCAGATGTCAAAATCGACGTGGATTACACAAAGGCTTTCGAGGTGTTGAACAGTGTTGCTCATGATGCACTCCTTACGGATGTAGAGGGCGCACCAGTAGCCCCAGGGGCACGATGCGCCCCAATGGGGATGATTGAAATTTGCTGTTTGTTTGGGGAGGCCAGCTACCTCTTTCACTCTCGCGTGGAGAGCAAAACCTGTTTTCCAAGTTATTTGGCTCAAGCGTCCAAACGACTTGGGGAACAGGCTTGATTTGATATTACCCCAGCCCCAAACGGGGTGCCACGCTGTAACCGCCCTTTTCGGGCGCAAAGTAGAAATCCCGCCCCGAAGGGCAGGATTGGTGGGTCAGCTTGCCCCAGCCGACAAACCGCTATACGCGCCAGCAGGCAGTATCCACGGTTGGTTCTCTGGAACAAAGATTGGCAGCTCGTACTCATTGCGACTTGCCTGGCGAAGCGCCAGCTCATCATCAATGTCCAAGGGCTCTGCCATTGCAGCTCTCTCGATGACGGTTTTGCCGTTCCGACTGATTGCGGTCCCGAACTCCTCCTCGTACTGAGAAATCGCTTGGGCTCGCTCCGGCCAGTAATGCGCTATGGTTGCCCATATCCGATCACCGTTGAAGATGCAGGTCTGGCAACTGGACCGCCCCCACCCGAGCCGGTATGGCACTGGTGGATTGATACGCCAGTCACAGAGCATCTGCCATACTTCCTCTTCGCTTAGGTGCAGCACCGGCCTCCAGGCATCAACATGACGCGGCTTCAGCGGCTTCGCGCTTTTGCGAACAGTATCAGTTGAATGTGGCTCCAACTGGTTGTACTTGGCCCGATTGCTTGATTCCTCGCGGCGCTCGCCCGTCACGAACAACACCTTTTTGTCGATGAATCGTTCCTGGCAAGTTACCGCCCTGCGGCCTACATCTATCTTCAGCGCACTGGAACACCAGCGCGTTTGAAGGCTTGCAGCCTGCTGCGGGAATTTACGTCGAGTAGCCTCCTTTGCTGCTTCGCGGGTCAACTCAACAATGCCATCTGGAGTACCAACCATGTGTGAATGGCTTCGGGAGTTGTGCTTGAGCATCTCTCCCTTAAAGCCATGCTTCAGCCATGAGAAGTACAGGGGCATATTCAGCGATTCCGCCAGCTTTACGCAGTAGTCATCAATGAACGGCCAATCCATGAAGCTCTCGGCGGCCTCCTGCCCATCTACCAAGTGGTGCCACAGCTCTATCCGGGAAGCCGGAAAACCTCGGTCCAAAAGGTATTTGAGCGCCGCCAGCGAGTCTTTGCCACCGGACATGCAAACTACAGCGATGTCATAGTCAAGCTCGATGTCGGGAGCATCGAAAAACACACCCGGCATTGCTGGCTGACGCGCAATGATGTCTTTCGGTTCAAGACCAAATAGGTTCATTTGTGCGTCAGGTATTATCACGCGGTCATCGTATGTATCTGACAGTGCGTTGTTCATAGGTTGCCTCCATGAGTAAGGTCCACCAGCACCCGACAGGGGCCAATGGACTTGCTTTAAATTCTCCCGAGGGAGTTATCAGTTAAAGGACTCTCCCCTGCCGGGGAAAGCGTTGCACTAAGATGGGTTCCCTGCGCCGGACAGACGCCTGGATATGTGGGATATGCTGTTTGTTTGAAGAGGCCAGCTACCTCATTTCACTCTCATTGAGAGTAAAACCGCCTTTCCGGCATAGACTCGCTGGGGAATCTAAGCGGGAAAGGGGGCGTTACGCCCCCAGACCAGTCGCCCCCTAAAAATAAGAGGATTCGACTTCTTCCGGCATGTAGTCGAGCGGTGCAAGCACCTCCTCGTCCACAATGTACCGTGGCTTGACAGAATCGGTCACCGTGACACGGCACCGTTCTCCAGCTTCGTCTCTGTACTTGTCGATGTCGTCAGGCTTAACACCGGACGCCTTCTCTTCAAGCAGCTTCTTGTAATTCACCCGTCCAGCCACTTTGTAGCGAGTTACCATCACACCGCCGTAGTCAGCGTGAAAGTATTCGCCCATCAGAGACTTCATATCGTCCAGCAAAGGTTTTTGCTTATCCTGAAGCTCACTCAGTCGCTGTTTAAGCTCCTGAATCTCAGCATCATAGATTCGGTATTCCTCTGCTGCACTGATCCATCGCTCGGCCTGCTTCCCGTGAGGGATATACAAATCGCGCTCAGGATCTTTTTCGGGTTCCTTACGTTCCAGCACTTGCTGCCAGAACTCCTTGGCTTGCGCCAGCAGTTCATTGAGCATGGCTTCATCGCGAGTAATCACAAACTCTCGGAGTTCACCTTCGTACCAGAACACCAACCAGCCCTTGTCCGCGCCAGTAACCAGCAATTGATGCTGGACCTGTGCATAGTAGAGCTGATATGGCTTGCTGTTGACGCCGTTCGCGCAAACGTCCTTCCAGACGCTCTCGCTTGGGCACTTCAGCTCGGCAGGCTCCCCATCTCCAGTTAAACCATCCAAAGAGGCTCGCAGGAGAGGGTTCTGTGCAGATTCAACGCAGACAGGAAGAAGCAAATCGTTGTGCTTCGCTTCAAATGCCTGGCGGGCCTTATCTTCGTTCTCAACCCCTCGACGAACGAGAGGATTCAAACTTAGATCGACCTCACGGGCATAGCCCGTTTTCTCTGCCCAGAGTCGCCACCGAGTTTTATACGGTGACCGGTTAAGCAGAATGGTCGCGTCAGTGGCAGTTATGCCGCCTTTACGCCATTCCAACCAATCATCGTCTCGTTGGGACAAATTGATGATTTTCATGGATCTCTCCTTTGATTAAAGGGAGATCCCCCCTGACAGGGGGGAGACTCCCTCCCTTCAGGGGGATGGTTTACTGCTCTTCAGGCCCTCCCTGACCAAAGAAGTCATCTTCTTCGGGAAGTGGCGGCTCTTCAGAACCAGACTGGCGGCCTTCAGCCGGGATGTAGGTAGCGTTACCCTCACCTTCAGCTTCTTGCTCACCATAGTTGGTGTTGAGTGGCTCCATTGCATCCAGCTCTCTGTCACGGAGGAACTGGGTAGCGTATTCCAACTCTGCACCTTGGAAACGCTCACCGGCATACTGGTGTGCTGCACTCCAAGCATTTTGCTTAACAGCGCGGTTTGCCAGTTGCTGCAAAATCGGATCCATTTTCTTGTGGTCGATTTGCAGCGGCTGTCGTGAGGCGTCCTGAGTCATGTGAGGTAGGTTGGCAACAGCCGGGTTAATGGCCGACGCCTGTTCCATCTCACGCATACGTTCCGCTTCATCCTGGTCGTAAATTCCCACGAAGCCGAAGGCTACGCGAGAACACTGGATGAGCGACTTGTGACGAAGCTGACGCTTGGTGTGAGTCTGCCAGGGGCCATCAACGGTATAAGCACCGTTGCGACCTTGGCCCTGGAAAGGCTCGCGGTACACTTCATCCAGGAACTCCCTGATCTTGATTGGCCGCGTCCGGTCTTTCCGGTACATCACGGTCTCAATCCACTCAGGGCATTCCACTTTGGCACCCGGCATTTTGACCATCTTGTCCGCGTACACGAACTCGACGCCATCATACTGAGAGTGCTCATTGATGATGCGACTCCACCCATCAACCCCAACTACAGGGATGATGCCGTTGTTTTTATCAGGAAACGCATAGATTTCCCGAGTAAACGGATTCAGCTTGTACTGTTCAGCCACAATCAACAGAGTCATCATCTGCTCGTTGGTTGGGGCGCTGCCGTCTCGCTGCTTGAACGCGGTAGCCTTCAAAGTTTCATAGAACTTGTTGCTGTCCACGCCATAGCGGCTGGCGATACGGGTCACGAGGGATTTGCTATCGGACATGGTGTTTCTCCTGTTCTTATCAGAGAACTGATCGAATTAGGGACACCATGACCCCCAGGGGGCAGGTGCCCCCGTTTGGGGTTAGATAGAAAAGATGTCAGGGCTCACAAAGAACCCCGGCATTGATTGCGTTGCAGTAGTGCGTAGACTTAACCCCCTTCCAGCGGATGAAGCCGCATGAAGGGAATATCATCATCCCAGCCGGGAGCACCGGGGCCACCAGCGCCAGCAGATGCTGGTACTGGGTCAGGTTGCCGAGCCGGAGCCCGAGCAGGAGCCTGATGCCCACCCTGCTGATTTGTACCGCCAGAACGATTCTGCCCCTGCGGAGCCGACCCTTGGTCACTTCGCTCACTGCGGTCGAGAATTTGCATCTCTTTGCAGTGGACTTCCGTGACCCAGCGGTCAATACCATCTTGGCCTGTCCATTTCCGGGTGCGGTTGCTCCCTTCCAGGTAGACTTGCGACCCCTTTTTCAAGCGGTCACGAGCCCGTTCGGCCAAATGCTTTTTCACTACCACACGATGCCATTCAGTGTGCTCTTGCCACTCACCTGTTTCTCGGTCCTTCCAGCTATTGCTGGTTGCGATACTTAGATTTGCGACTGCATCACCGCTCGGCATGTAGCGGACTTCAGGGTCAGCGCCGAGGTTACCCAGCAGCGTGACTTTGTTAACACCTTGAGACATAAAAACCTCCAGTAGAGGAAGAGACTGCCCTGCGGGCGACCTCTCCCCTTGCTTTGTTTAGAAGAAACAATCCTCGATGTCGGACTCGATCTCAGACCAATTAACTTGTTCGGTCGCAAGACCGAGCTTTACGGCGTCGCTACGAACAGCGTCATAGTCGAACCCCATCCGCTCGATGATGTTTTCCAGTGAATTGAAATTGGAATAGCTGATGGTGTTGCCTTGCTCATCGCAAAGCGTCACCAACGGCTCAGAAGCAGCCTCCCACTCTTGCTGAAACCGCTCTTGCAAGCAGATCAGCATGAGTAGTGGCTTGTGCCCATGCGTATGAGAGATTTCTCCCGCACCCTCCAGCGTATGAGGATGCAGGGTATTCTCCCCGTGCGTAGGGCATACTTTCAGTTCAAATCCGCCAGCCTCAGCCATTAACACGCTGGGCATGAGCCGGTCGGAGTTATCTTGCATTTCAACCTCGAACCCCAGGGCCTCGCGATTCTTCACAAATACACCCGTGATGAACCCAAGAAGGAGTCGTTTGACCCCTTCTTGTTGCAAGGTCGTGGGAGGCGAAATGAGCCAATTTACCGCACCAAAGGTGCGTTCTTCCGCGTCAGAATCAGACCCGACTGCGTTTACCAATGCCTCGTCCAGACGTTCTGGCTGAAGTGTTGGATCGAGCTGTTCTGACACTGCAAAGTTGTCAGCCATATCGCTCTCCTTAGCGCCACTGGTCACCAAACACATCCTTCGCAATGCGAAGAATTGCTTCACCTTCTTCCTTGGAAGCGCGGATCAGCAGTGATTGCTCCAACGCATACTTCAGCGTATTCGGAGCCCCCCGGAACTGGAGGGTGAGCTTTGCCCAGCGAACAAGCGTCCGCGTAGACATCGTGACACCGATATGTCCGTCATCACCGTTCTCGCCCATGAAGAGCTTCCGGATTTCATTGGCGGTTTTCACCATGCCTTTCCGGAGACCTTCATTGAGAGTGGGCGCGACTCGACCGAGGATGTTCATCTCGGTCGCCTCATCGGCATAGCCGACTTGGATAAAGCGATAACGGTCCATGGCAGCGAGGTTCTGCATCATAACGCCCTGGTAGCGACCAGTAGCGTCTCCGGACCCCGTAGAGTTGCCGGTAACCACAACCCGAAACATCGGATGAGGCTTGATGATTTCACCGCCATTTTGAGCGATAACCAGAGGCCGACCTTCCAGGACATCATTGAGACCTGCAAGCTCGGCTGGGTCAGCCAGATCCACCTCGTTGATGAGGAGGATATGACCATGCTTCATGGCTACTGCCAGGGGGCCGTACATGAACTTCATGACGGGAGGTTCACCCGGTTTCGGCGAGACCAGAGCGTGATGCCCAACCAGGTCCGTCAGCTCCATGCGGCCATTGGCCGTAATTTGCTGGACAGGCCAGAAGAGGCGAGCCGCGATCTCAGTGATACCGGAGGTTTTACCTGACCCGGTTGGGCCAGTGACGTACAAGGCGTCACCGAAGGGCTTTTTCAAAAAGGCCGTAACCTCACGAATCAGCTCCTTGCGGAAAACGTAGTGTTCGTCTTTGGAAGGGATAAAGGCATTTTCTGAAGGGGCATAACCGAGCGTTGAAACCTTCTCGGGAACACCTTCCATTGCAAACGCCTTACGGATTGAGTATTTGACAATCTCAGTCATGGGAGCACTCCTAACTTATAAAATCAGGGCGCACCATGCCCCCACCGGGCTAGTACGCCCCTGGTGGGGTAAGTTCAATTTGCTGTTTGTTTGGGGAGGCCAGCTACCTCTTTTCACTCTCGCGTGGAGAGCAAAATCTGCTTACCGATGGTCGGCCATTGGAAAACAGACTTTGAAGTGGAGACACGACCCCGAAGGGTCGCGCTCCTCAAGAAAAAGCTACAACACTGTCGTTTGCGCCGATCAGTTGGTTCCGCTTCGCCCAAATAGTGATAGCTCGCTGTGCGTCATGCACACTGCAAAACTCTCTCGGGTTTATCGGATACTCCCGACCGTCATCAAGGTACAGTTTTTCAGTAGCTTCATCGTAAACGTGATACACACCTTCCATCTTAGTTTCCTCTCGGCCCACCCACCGAACAACACTCCCTGAATGCTGTTTGGAGGATGGGCCAAAAGGCCCAAGACGTAGTGATGAGGGAGAGGGTTACCCCCCTCCCCTAAGCGTTAGAATCCCAGGTTACGAGCAATGGCGCGGAAGGGCTTAGCCACATACCAGCCAGAGATAACGCAAGCTGCGAAAACAAGTTCAATACCAAACATAGTGATGCTCCTAGATATAGCGAAAGGGGCAACACCCCCACCGGGGGAAGTCGCCCCCAGATGGGTTAAGTAAGGAATGTGAATCGCTAGGCGATCCGGTTAGTTACCACACAAGGACTTTGCCCTTGCGCAGATAGGTTGGAATGTCATAGACAGACCAATCCACCTCTGACTCATCGCGTTTCGGCATCTGAGTCGGAGACTGCTCAACCTCTTCAGCCTTTACAGACTCGAAGGAAGAAGCTGGTTGCTCGATGACGGCCTCTTCAGACCGTGCTGTAGATTGCGCTTTGGCGAGACGCATGGCTTTGAAATTTTCGACGGCTGCATTCAGAGAATGAAACGTCGGCACAAAGACACGGTTAACCGCAAAGACAATACCTCGATGCGTCTGCTGGCTCAGATAAACGAAAGACCGGGCAAAAGCCCAAGCTCCGAATCCGATGATGCCAACAACAACAGCGAGAGCTACAACAAATAGAAGGAATTGCATGGTGATGACTCCTGATTAGATCGGGAGCACCACCCGAACCGGGAGTGCTCCCGGTGAGGGAAGGTTGTGATACCTGCGCCATACGGCGGACATTTTTAAATTGCTGTTTGTTTGTAAAGGCCAGCTACCTTATCTAGTCGCCAAGCGACTAAGAGATTTCACTATACCCCAAATTTATTTGGGGTAAAACGCTGTTTCTGTCCATTTTGGGCGCAAAGCGAGTTCTGGTCGGGCCTCGAATCCTTTTACCCTTTCCCATGCGTTTACTAATTGCCCAAACAGACGGAGACATACCATGGCAGAAGCAGCAATAGCACAACCCGAACAAACCCAGCAGTCCCAAGGCGAACGCCAGCCGTACTCCCGCCCGGTATTTCGCCAGAACCTGAACGTCAACAGCCTTCAGGCCCAGCGCGTTATGGAGCGCAGCTTCGACCGCGTATCCAATGCCCTATTCTCCCTGGACGTTATCCTTCGCATCATCGGCGACCAAAAGGAGATCGACCAGGTTGAGGAAATCATCCACGGCCACATCGACAAGGTGTCCGAGGACATGACTAAGGCAATGGACCAGCTCCAGAAGGTCATGACCGACAACGGCATCGAAGCCGTTCCCGGCTATAGCGCCCCGGTGCACTACCCCATCGAAATAACCTCACCGCAGGTCGCCCAGTTTGCACACCTTATCCGAAACCTGGATAAGCTGATGAGCCTGGTCGATACCCTGTGGCTGAACAGCATCCTCTCTAGCCAGCAGCGCTCTGACGCTACCTATGAGTGGCAGCAGCGTTTGATTAAGCTCGCTGGCCGGATCATCGGTATGGAAAAACGTGCCCGTATCTCTGCCCATACGAAGGGTAAAGACAAAGAAGTTGCCGAGGCAGCTCCGGAGCAGGAAACCACCGATCCGGAACTCTCCAGCGAAGCTGACGCGGACCTGGAATCCGAATCCGGCTCCAAAGCCAAGTCCAAGGCCGCAGGTAAGAAAGCCAAGGCCGAAGAGAAGGCGTCCGACGCTACAGCGTAAGCAGGAATCCCAACCGATCCTTGCGTTCCCCTCCCAGTGAGGGGTTTTTTTTGCCTGTTTCTTCTATTCTCACGGTTGCATTTTTTGATGCAGTGGTAATATGGAAGCATCAATAGAGATTTATTGGAACAACGGAGCAACACCATGAAAAAACTACTTACTCTCGCAACCCTGCTGACTACCGCTTCTCTGTTCGGCTGCGCATCCACCAGCACTGCGCCTGTGACGTACATGGAGAACCATAGCGAGGCGTACAACATCGCACACGCAGGCGGCTTGGTCTCCGATATTCAGGACACGAAGGTTCCTGCTGACAAGGTGGGCTCTATCACTGAGTCCATGCTGAAGGTCGGGTTTGTTGGTGCTGGTTATGTCAACCCGCAGCTTGGTATGACGAACTGGCAAACCGCTGGCGTCAACCTGCTGGACGAAATGCTGCAACCCGATTCCCACGGTGCGCGGAACAGTCTTATGGCCTGGATGCCGCTGTCCGAAGCGGGCTCTACTGAGGATGCTCAGACTCGCCTTCTTTCACATGTGAAAGTTTCTATCGCTGCGGCCATGGACGAGGTAGGCGCATCCTACGAAACCATCTTCGACAAGGATGGCAAGCTGGTTATCCAGTTCATCAAAAGTGAGTGGAATTGTCCCGAATACGTCAGCGGCAAAACCGAACTGGATGACCTGTGCCGCGTTCGCGCCCAAATCTTCGAGCCGCGTAAAGCCGCCTCACCGGCATTCATCGCTGGCACTCAAGAGCAGCGCTACATCTTCTCGTCCGGGCATGGCCGCAAGTACCAGAGCCTGAACCTGCTCATTAGCGACAACAGCACCGTTCCTGAAGACGAGGTGTACGCGACTATCAGCAAAAACCTGCCGGAATGGACGTACCTATACTTTGCTCCTGGAAAGGTAAGCATGGACAACGGAGAGACAATTGACTTCCCCTACATCCTGAACAACGGCGAAGCCAAAGTGTTTGTCATTCCTGAAGCGTAACGGACCTTCTATCTCCACAAAAAGCCCGGATACTCTCCGGGCTTTTTATTTCGATAGCGCCAGCCTCATGTAAGTATCAATAAACACTGGATCATTAGACTTGTATCGCATTAACGACGCGAGCATCGCCACAGAATCTTTCTGAACTGCATCTATGAATGATTTGTGCAGAGAAATATTAAAGATGTCAGAATCTCTCCGTTTCTCCCTGCTCATATTTTTTGCCAATACTATAGTATTGGTCTCTTTACCCGCAGCCCCCTCTCTAACAATAAAAAAAGATGTTTTGCTTATACGCTCCATCTGCTCGGCAATTTCATACCTATCCCAGAACTGAAAGCCAATTTCCTCTAAAAACTCACTCCCAAACACATTAATGCTTACTTCATGCGCTCTTTCGTAATATACCTTCGACGCTAACCAAGCTATAAGTATTCTCGCCATTCCTCCATAAGGGAGTGAGGAGGTTGATATGGCTGACACTGTTACCGATCCGAAACATCCATCGAAACATTCTGTTGTCACTGCCGCAGTGGGCAAAGGAAAGCAGTCACAGAGAATAGATGGCAAACACCATTTATTTATTGTCTCCTCGCCTCCCTTATCAATATACGCAAATATTCGCTCGCCTTGACTCATAAAAAAATAGCTCCGTAAAAAATACGGAGCTATTATCTACCACTATGTATTAAGGCTAGGGGTTCACTTTCACCTTTTTAGGGCGCAAAACACATTTTATGGACCTCCAGGATTAACTCCTACCTTTTCCATGGCTTCCCGGCGCTTCGCGTCTACATCTATATCATCCACTCGATCCATAGCTCGCTGATCAGCAGGCAGACGGTCCCCGTCGATATTGAATACGCTGCCGGAGCCTGTCAGAGCGTCCATAGACACATTGGTTCCGCTGGGGAACTGTCCGTTCTGCTGGAGGATGGCGAGCCACTCATCCAGATCCACCGCATCCCAGTTGATTTCCGCTATCTTGTCAAAAGGGATGCCGCCACAGCTTGGGTTCTTCGGTGACCCGAAGTCCTGTCCGAACTGAGGGCGAACCTGCTCCTGGATGATACGGGACAGTGGTGAGTTGAAGCAGCAGTACGCTTTACGCTTCTCGATGCAGGCTCCGAGAACCTTCTCCTTGCAGTACGACCCAACATAGGTGCAGCTATCCGTTGCCCGCTTGGTATTCATCTCCAGTTCTTCCTGCTCGCAGGCATAGACCATCTGGATTACGGCCACTGCGACCACGTACACCGTATAGACCGTCATTGCCGCCCCGAGCATCGAGGCGGCCTGCGCAGCCATTTCATTCATAGCCTCTTCAGCGGCTTGGTCGGCTGCGGCTGTTGCTGCTGCCTCGGTCGTCGTGTCTCCGGCCAGGTTCCCCATGACATCCTGCAACATGCTCTTGGCTTGCTCTTTCAACTTCTCGATGAGCTGATTCTTCAGCTCCTCGATAGGCGACCAGATTTCCTCTACAGCGCCAGAGATATTGTCCATGTAATTAGTGAACGGCTGAGACACTTCGGTCCAGGCGTCCATCACTGGCTGCCTGAGCGTTTGATACGAACTCTTGATGACATTCCCATCCTCCAGCGCCAGCACCGCACCATCGAGCTTTGGAACCTGCCGGATCATCATGAGGTAATCGGCCATGCTGACATTGGAGGGCTTTTCACAACAATCCGACACCCCGCCGACTGCAATCTTGCATTCACCAGCTTCGCCCCCGAACGCGGTACAGGTCACGTTCTCTTCGCCGGTTGCGTTGCCATCTTCGTCCTGGCCGGTGCAAGTCATATCCTGTGTCATGAACTGCGCCGCATTGAGCAGAGCTGAGGCTTTGGCGAAGTTCGCGGTCTGATCGGTGGATTGTGTCGGGTCGAGGCAGTCGTCCCCCATGCAGCGGATAGCTCCACCACACTGGTATTCGGTGTTTTTCTCAACGGTGTCGATGTCCACACTACTCCCGCAGTCCCACGTCTCCTCTTTGACGTAGCACACACCGGAGTTACCCTGAGCCCCATCAACACACTCCGAGCTGATAAAGCCGCACTGCGGGTTTTCTTCGTACTGCTGGCACGTATTTAGATTCCCGCCTTCGTTGACCGGGCACTGCTCCTCACCGTTGACATCGGTGTAGCACTCCATATCCCCTTTGTAGAAATCGAAGTCCGCATCTACAGCGACTTTCTTGCAAAGGTTGGGAATACCAGGGATGGGAGAAGGCTTCAGGTTGTCCTCGCAGATTTTGATACCATTCGTATAGGTGCAGCCTTCCGCGTCACGCGGGTCGTCCACGCAGGTCAGGCTTCCCTCTGCAAAACCATCCACCACGCCAGTCGCAGATTCGATGCAGCTATCTGGTGACCATTCATCCTTGATGATCGCTTTGGAGGGATCGTACTTGATGCGAATCTTCCCGAAGCCTTCCCCTTCGCCGGATACGGATACGCGGATTTTGAAACGTATAACTGAATCTTCAGGGACATTTTTGAAATACTGAGTAAGGTTGAGATTGGGGTTCTCGTCCCAGCTCGTGCTCAACTCACATTTACCAGCGGTCTCTGGCGGGAAGTTGTTGTTGGGACCAGACCAGACTTTCACCTCTTGCCCTGGCTCGCCAATCCAGATCTGCATGTAATCGTCCCACTTCGCCCGAACCAATGTTGCTGAGGTTATAGCGGCTGGGTTGACAACCTTGATCTCAGTAAATTCCTCGTAGATTGTGCATGAGCCTCCCCAGTAGTCGTCGCCTACTTTACCAATCCAAACGTCAGAACATCCGCCTCCAGCTCCATCGCATGGGGAGATGTTGTAGGGGCCGTCATGGTGCTTCACTACTGCGGCTTCATAGTCGTGGATGACTTCACAGGTGGCACTTTTGTCGGTTACACGGTCGCAGGTTTCGTACTCTGGGTTGTGTACCGACATAGTTATTTCGTCGAAGGTTGTTTCAGCGGAACAATCGCCGAAGCCTTCAGCAATCACATCAATGTTTTCGTATGTGGCGTTGGTGAGCCCCAACATCGGGTCGGAACTGAAATCCGGGCGACTTTGATTTGAAGAGTCCACCAGAACTTTATACGCGGCACCTGAGATAGAAGGGGTATCGCTGTAGGCATCTTCCCAGAGGGAGTCCTTTGCCTCGCTACCGGTTTCGCCCATCCCCTCTTCCGAGTCATAGATCCCCTGGAGCTGGTCGAGGTCAGGGGCTACGCCATCAGAGAAATATTCGTTCTGCACCGAGGCATTGGAAGGGTTGCTGCCTGGGTACAGGCTTTGAACGCTGAACTGAGTTCCCCCTTGGTATTGGAGGTTGCCATTTTCGTCCTTCGTGGGCACCGTGATCTGTCCATTTTGGACCTTGGCCGGAGTATTCTTTGCCTCGCTACCCAGCTCGATACCCAGATTCTGGCCTTCGCGACCGAGCTGACTTAAAAAGTCCTGGGTATCGACTTCAGGTGACTCTTGAGCCACGCCGTGAAGCGGCATCAGCGTCGTCGTGAGAGTTAGCACGTAGGCTATAGCTCTCATCAAACGTGGTGAATTTCTCATTGCTTCCTCGATACATAGATTGTCCAGATTTACTGGAATCTTATCGGAAGCAAAGCAGTTTCCTCCCACGGCTATTTGCCCGTTTCGGCAACAAAAAGGGGCCTGCTGGCCCCTTTTCGGTATTACTTGGTGGTATTGCGTTTAATGGTTACAGCAATCGTTCCATCGCCAAATCATGTAGATCGGATCTTGGCCGATAGCGGGGATTGTCCGAGAGAGCCCCCACGTCAGCGTGGATTCTCCAATCACATGATCTGATTCGGTCTCAGGCACAGGATGAAGCATTGTGAACTTGTACTGGGTCTTCGGTAGCGTTGGTACAATGTTCCCTCGGCACATTGCTTCCTCACCCATCGTTCCGTAAGCCAAACCTCTACGGTGCAGTGCGGCCAGCACCCGCGTAGAGAGAAGGCTGGAATCTCGAAGAACGCCTTTTCCACCATTCTGGTTACCACTAAGCGGATACAGATTCCCCCACGTACCGGCACACCAGAACATCTGCTTAATCGGTCGGCCAGCAGTCGCTGCTACAGCATCCGCCGTGCAGGCTAAGGTAGCCACAGGGTTAGCGACCGCTGCCGCTTCTGGGTTCGTGAAAAAGGCCAGCTCATCATTGTTCCACGTTGGATCCAGCTCCGACAGGTACATGATGTCCAGGTCAACATAGCCATCGGGATTGCAGCTCTGTTTAACGAACATGTCCAACATTTGCATGACCGGGTATGTGTAGTAGTGATAGTGCATAAACGACCCATCGCCACCATCATAGACGGCTTCCCCGTGGTGGCCCTGGTTCATGCGATCAAAAGGGAACCTGGTTCCATTGAGCACGGAAGAGCATCCTGGTACACGTTGAAACTCAACCAAACGGGCGGGTTCCCACATCGAGGTTGTGACACCAGGACGTGGCACCCCCTGATTGTCCTCGCACATGCACAGCGGGCTATCTACAGACTCATCCGGAACACGGCCATCGTCTGAAATTGTGACCCCAGCCACTCGAATGGGGAAGATACAGCTCCAACAAATGTCAGTGATCATCTTAGGACCAATCACCTGTGCATCCTGACACCCTGGGTCCGCCACAGCGTTGGTGCTGCACAAGGCCGCGAGGGCGACGCACATGGCATACAGCGTTTTTCTCATTTCGCCACCGCCTGTTTCTTTTCTTTCTTCACCCATCCATCCAGCAGCGCTGGGCGTCCATGGTGATACCCTTGTTGAAGGTGAACACCCATCCACGAGGACTGCTGCGCGAGCTGCTCCGTCTCGACCTGCTCCCCGATGAGCGGTATATCACTGTCCTGACAGAACCTGACTCCTTTCATATCCTTCTGAGCGAGCGCTGCCAGGCGTTTCACATCGAACTTACAGCCATCCCAAGGAAATGCCTCCAAACGCTCATGCGTTGAGTTCTTGTACCCGTAGTCATCCATCACCAGAGGGATACCCTTTACCTTCAGCTCGTCCCAGCGTTTCCATAGGGAAGCGTCTGTTACCCCTTCAGTCATCTCTATAATCAGTTCAACAGTCGTGAGAGCACGAAAGCGCTCAACCTGAGCTATCCACGCGGCAAACCGATAGTCCGACTCCAGGGTTTCCTCTGACACGTTAATCATGAGTCTGGGGTAACGAGCCTCGATGGCGGGAATATTCTTGATCAGCAAGAGGATGACTTCAGGGTCAATATCTTCCCAGCGGATACCTACACGAACGTCTCCAGGGGCGTAGTAAACTTCATCGAAAAACCACCTGTTGAGAACTTCTGCGCCAACAACAACACCGCTTTTCGTGGAATGAATTGGCTGAAACATTGGAATTATCATGGCTCATTTCTCCTATCAGCCAACTCTTCCACCACAAAGCGCTTGCCTTGGGCGGTAATGATCGAGGGCACATACTCCAGCTCAAACCGTTGTGCCACGTCAGGTGTTAACAGGAACACCGGGGCATCAAACGTGTCGGTCGTCTTGGTGTATGAGTCCCACCCTTCTTCTCTGTCCAGGCGTGTCACGATATAGGTGATTCGGGTGACTCCCGGCACCTGGTTGATACGTGGCAGAGCCTCTTTGACCCTAGCTACCTGGTCCTCATCCAGCGGATCGAGAACGACCACTGCCTGGGTGAATGGAGCCACGTCCAAGGGGTTTATCAAATCACCTTGTTTCGCGATAAGCGTCCCGTCAGGTGCGGTGATGTCTTCAGAGATATAAACCGTTGGGTCCAGCTCTCGAACGCGGTCCTTGTGCGCTTCTGGCAATTCGCGGAAGTTTTGCTTGTTCCAGAAATTCTTGACTGCACCGCGCTTCTGCTCTTCCCAATCAATTTTGGCAAAGCGCTTCTTCATCAACTCAATCAGGTCGGGCTCACTAATGCTCTCTACGGGTCCACGAACCCCTAGATCACCGTCTGTACCGGCCTCAACCTGGCGAAGCAGCCACGCAGGGTTTGACAGGCCAGCGACACGGGCCACTTCTTCCGGCAGCTCACCCGGCAGCACAGATTGTTCTTTGCGAACAATGATGGTGGGTACTGAGGTGACGTTGTACTCTGTGAACAGAACTGGGTTGATAACGATGTTCGGAACCGGATCGCGCTCTGCGGCCATCTGCTGTATCTCCAGCATCGCTTCACCCAGATTGGCGTTTTCCGGAATGCCACGGAAGACGACCAGCACGTCAGGATTGCCTGACGCCATATCCAGCAAATCTTTAAGCCCCTGACTGCCCAGCGAGCGCGACGCGAATACAACCACTTTTTGATTGGAGAACCGCGTTTTTGCCTTCGCGAGTTCGTCCATTCGCTTCATGGTTGGGTCGGTCTGCTGGAGCTGCTGCACCAACTCCTTTGCTTCCTGATGAGCTGCTGAGAACTTTGCGTTGTCGGTACGAAGCCAGTCCGGCATTTCAGCGGCCTGAGCACTCTCGGCGATCTCTTTGGACTTGCGGACAATCTCCATGTCTTCATCAGTTAGAGGCGACTGGGAAGTCTGCTGAGCCATTGCTGGGGCAGCGATGATCACTGCCGCCGCCAAAGCAGCCTTAAAATAACGGGTAGGCGCGGCCAATGATCTGGTCATGCTTTACAGTCCCCCAATATCTTGAATCGAAGCTCTGGCTGCTGGTCCCCATGAACCAGTAGTTCCCAGGCTTCAAAGTTGCCTCACCTACGAAGGCTTCCATTGGCTTGTTCAGCTTTTCAGCATGGACCAGCCCGTGCCCCTTAAATTCGTTGTTGATGTAGATGTTCCCGTGCGAGCGGATTTCTACATGGTCTCCGGGAACACCCCGGAGATACTTCACCATTTCAGTGCCATCGTCGTAGAGTGGTTGAAGCCCTCGTGCAGAGAACACGTACACACCATCCTTCACCAGCTCCTGGTCCTTCTTGTCGATCAGATAGATGGAATAACCAGGAATACACTTCACGACCTGCTCATCTATGCCTATGCGGTAGCGGTCAGCAAAGGCTGCCCCTGCTGCCCAGATAATGGCGAGCGCGATGCCCGCCTTTACACAGAAGCGGGGCCATGATTCTTTCTTGACCATCAGCTTCATTGCACCAGATCCTCCGGCAAGTAAACGTCTTCCGGAGCGGCAACAACGGCACCCGCGTCGAGCACCATGTACCCTGCCTCACGAAGCCTTACCACGGCGTCGTTGGTCTGCATCATCAGCTTTTCGACCTCTTCCGGGGTCGCGCCGTCTGGGTACTGCATTGCCATTTTGGCGAAATCCACTACCACCACTGGCGGTGATTTCTGCAAACGCTCGTCAATGCTTGCTTGGCGCTGCTCGGCCATGAAATGAGAGGCCCCGGCACCGCCGATAGTCCCAATGATTGCTGCGATTGTGATTGATTTAATGTCCATGGTTTGCTCCTTACTACGCCCGCGCCCGATCCTGCATGACCGCCCGAATTGAATCAGGGATGCTGAGTCCGCGCTTGACGTATTGGTCAATTGCGTCCACATCTCCGGGATCGGTTGAGTACAGGAGCTTCTGGAAGTCGCCTACGATTAGACGCCCCACTCCCATGCCGGTCTTAGACTTAATGAAAATCTCGGAATAGATGCCCTGTACCGTATGCACGGTTTTCAGGATGTTGAAGCCGCCTTCAGAAAGGGTTAGGCGTCCGCTACGCTTGACAGACTCGACGGTCTCTTCGGTCTGACCAAGCAGGTACATGCTCGCTGAGTTCTCAGCAATAGCGCGACCTACAGCGTTTTCGTACAGGTCGTTGATACTCTGTGTCGCAATGACAACCGAGCCGCCGTACTTACGGAATTTCCGGTAGGCGTGTTCCATGAACACGGAGACTTCACCTTCCTTCAGCAGATCCCAGGCTTCGTCTACGATGACCACCTTCTTGCGGTTACGCTCACCCAGGAACACTTCCTGCTGGATTTGGTAGATAAGCTGAAGTAGCACGACCTGGCGCAGATGCTTACGGCCCTGAAGTTCATCCAGCTCCAATACAGTGAACTGGTTCTGGAAAGACACGTTGTTATCGTGGGCAAAGTATTTGCCATAACTGCCCCGCGACGTGAACGGGTAGAGCTGCATACCGACATCCTTCAAACGCTGATCCTGATGCTCTTCGAGGCACCGGTCGGCGATGTCGTCCACCTTCATCTTCTGGCCCTTCTCCTCCCACACATCAGTCATGACCTGTTTGAGAGCAGAGACTTGCCATTCGCTGAGGTTACCTTTTGCTGAAGCCATGGCGCTTACCAGGCTCACAATGGCGTCTTCCTCATCTTCGTAGTTCTGAACCAGCTCAAACGGGTTCAGACATACTCCGGTGCCTTCTTCAAAGTGAACAAAGTCACCTTTGAGGAGATCAGACAGTTTCTGGTATGACTTACCGGCGTCGATAACCCAAACCTGAGCCCCTTCAGACAGGTACGAGAAAATCAGCTCGTTTGTCAGGAACGATTTCCCCGAGCCCGATTCCGCCGCAATAACCAGGTTCTTGTTCGTATTGGAATCATGAAGGGACAGACTCATGAGCTGTCCATTCCGAGAGAGCAGCGAAGCGTGGTAGGTGCCGGTGCCCTTCCACTCGCCGAAAATCGGCAGCAAGACCGCCGCCTGCTCAGTGGTCATTGTTTTGTGACGGAAAAGGTCTTTGACCGATTCCCGGTCAGTACACAACGGAAGGTTGTTAATCAGCATTGGCAACAGGACAAAGCGGTCTTCCATAAGGTCGAATCGAGTTTCCCGCCAGATATTTCGTGCGGACATCGCCGCCGCATCTGCCCGCTCTTTGGTCGGGGCAAAAATGATCATGGAATAGCTGATGCTGATAGGCTTCTGACCCTCTTTCATGGAGTCATACAGCACGTCGAAACCTTCCTTCTTATCAGCCAGTACCGGTACGAACTTGAGCATCGGCCCATAGGCTTGGTTGACCGCGAACTGACGCTTGCGGTCGAGTGTGCTCTTCATGTTCTCCGGGTCGGGGAAGAAGATGTTGGTGACAATCATGTAGTTTTCTTTGATGTTGGAGTTACCACCACTGATGTCACCGATATAGGTGATGGCGTCACCAAAGTAAGCCAGGTCTGGGAGCTTCTTCGCCGAGAGCACTTTGACGTGTTGGTCTCCGAGCTGGAGGCTGTTCTTCGTCATAGTGATGTCAGTGCCGTAATCGAACACCTGCTCACAGATGGGCCTGTCGGTATCCCAACTGCTGGTATTGGATTTCCAGGACGCATCGTCGCCCCAGTTCAGCATCGTCCCCATGATTCGGATGTAGTTCACCGCCGTCATGGGTAGCGGGCGCAAGCCAACAGTTTGCAGTGACGATTCAACCTTGCTTCGCAGATCCTGAAGCTCGCTCAATTCTGACGAAGTAGGCTTGCTGTCTTTGATGGGCACCTTCACGGTCACAAACAGCTTTGTGTCCTGGATCAAACCGCTGTCGTAGTAACCGCGCTCGTTATGAGCAACAATCTTCTCCCGAGTGTGATGCTTCAGGAACTCGGTACGCTCGCGGATAACCGACGAGAGCAGGTCATGCTGATAGCCGTCGCGAAGCTCAATCATCCGGTACAGATCTTGTGTAATGTCCGGAGAGCGAAACAAGGTAAACTGCATTGTGGATTTCGCAGGGAACTCCTGGTTGAGCATCCCTACTGTCCGCTCTTGAACCTTCTCAGTGGCAGAGTTGAGCGGCTGACAAAGGAAGCCAAACCCTATGCTCTTGTCATCCATCAGGAAGGCGTAATCATCCTCAGAATACGCCAAAACCGGGATTACCCCGGCTGCGCGAATCTCTTCAGGAATGATGGTTTTCTGGAGCTTTTTCTTAATGGTGACAAGGTTCACTTACTTACCCTCCAGCCACTGTTGAAGCTCTTGCGGGCGGCCCTGGCTATAACGGCCATCCGGTGCAATGACAAAGGGAACGCCCTTCACATCCAGCAAATGCGCCATCATGAGGGTCAGGTCGTATTGCTTGGTGTCGCAGGAGGATTTCTGAGGCACCGTCTCCAGCGTGTTCTGCATGTAGGCATCGAGAGAACCCTGACGGTCTTTCGCGCAGTACACCTTGCGGGCCAGCTTGTTGGACTCTTCACCCAACGCAGGGACAACCACGAATTTGAAGGTGTAGTTCCGGCCCAGCTTTTCAGCGTCTTTCATCAGCTTGTGACAAACGGAACAGAGTGGATCCACGAATGCGACAACTTGCTTGTCGCCAGTCCCGATGGTCAGAGTGTTGTAGTCATCAAGATCCGCACCCATGCGCTCGAAGTGAATGCGAGTGGCCGCATCCTGTATCTGAGCTGAGGTGTCCAGGGTGTCCTTGTACCAGATGTCATAGAGCTGTCCGCGCAGAACAAACCGCCCGTTTTCCGACATGAAGAGGATTTCGCCGTTGGCCTCCACGGCTTTCAGGCTCTTGATGGGAAGGCTAACGATTGAGTCCAGCTTGTTTTTGCTGGGATCAGATAGGTCGAGCTGCACCGACTGTGCAGATGATGCCGCCGACCACAGCATGGCCGTTACGGCGGCAGCTTTCAGGATATTCTTTCGCATGACTGTCCTCTTTCGGGCGATATACCAAAACAGAGAACAGTTTATAGAGGGGGCTCGCGAACAGACGGCTCCGCATTAGCCCATTTTGGACAATTCCAGCGGGTTGCCTGATTTTTCTTCCTCCATTGGCAGATTCCCTCCCCTACGCCAAATAACTTTGCTAAGCGCGAACCCGGCTGCCGACAATAGCAACGCAAACAGGGATGAAATTAGAGCAAGTTGGAGTATCGCCGTGCTGACGTGATTCAAAACTTCAATGGATTTCCCTATCAGCAGCTCAGGCTGAGATGGAAGCATTTTCATAACGCTCCAGTAAGCCAGCAGTACCGCCAACACCGCGGCAGCACCCCGAAGACAGCCTTTCAGATCAGCTTTACTTGGTGTGGAGTGCGCCCCAATCATCACGGCTAGGAGTGCTGCCATGATGGCCTGCCAAGTATTCAAGCTCGCAAATAGCGCAACCCCCCATTCTCCAACAGCGGTGAGCGCGTCGCCGCCTGAGAGGCTTCGGTAGTCCGTTAGCAGGAAGAACGTGTGAAGGTTTGGCACTTCCGCCAAGGCGAAGAGGATGTAGACCAGATACGCACCAAAAAGCAACGGGGCCAACCCTGTAAATACCATCCCAATGCGGTGGACAATATTCGTTGGGTTGTAGCGATAGTTCACATACCCCAGCGTCTGAGAAACAGGATCCGGTCGAAAGAAGACGACCTCCGTCACTTTCATCCCGAACACCATGGCTGTGATGGCGTGGGCCAGTTCGTGTATTGGCGTACCGACCAATCCGGTAGTGAGGATGGCTCTAGCCTTGTGTCTACCGAACGAACGGTAATAAAGCTCATTTGCACCCCATAGCACACAAGCGGCCAGCGCCGGGACGCTGAGAATCCAACCCAGCTCAATAGCTGCTTGCTTGAGTTCGTCCATAATTACCTCAAACTTTCACATGTGAAAGAAAAAGGCCCGGACGAACCGGGCCTCTTCCGTTACTGCGCCTGGACCTTCGCCGAAGCGTCCCCGGCATCGTCGTAGCCAACCAGCTCGACTCGCGGCAGGACATCCTCGTAGCTGCTCTTGAGCAGCGTCAGGCGGTTCGAGCGCACCGAGACCGGCTCACCGTTCACCGTCCACTCGAAGGCGTCCATGTCGCCGTCCACGTCCTCACACTCGGCGTACAACGCCCACGAGCTGTAGCGGTCGTCAATCCGCACCGAGCACACCGGAGGCTGGTTCTCGGCCACGTCCACGGTCATGGTCTGGGTCACTTCCTTGCCCATCCGGGTCCGGATGGTCAGCCCCACTTCATGGCTGCCCTTCTCCAGCACCGCCCGCGCACTGTAGCCGCTGCTCTCGACTTCCTTGCCGTCCACCGTGTAGATGCGCTGCTCCACGCGGTCGCGGGGGTGGCCCCCGGTCACGTAGGGCCGCATACGCAGCTCCAGCGGTTCACGGTTGTAGTCGTTCGAGGCGCTGTAGTTGATTTCCACCACATACGGCGGCGCTTCACCAATTTCCAGCGTCTCTTCCAGCACGGCCACGTTGCCCCGTGCGTCGGTGATGGTCACCTTCACCGGATACGTCCCCGGCTCGTTGATCTGGAAGGTTCGCATGTCGTCCCAGCGGTTCTCGGTCACCACGAAGGCGTCACTCTCCGGGAACTCCCACTGGTACTGCGGCTCGTCCAACTGCCCCCGGAACGCGATTTCGCGCACTCGTGCGGTCACCTCTGCCGGGGCCATGTCGGCGCTACTGCGCATATACAGGTTGAACTCCGGCCACACGTACTCCCAGACTCGCGCACGGATGTCGCGGCTGGCCTCGGTGCCCTGGTCACGGTAGCCCTTCACCCAGGCGGTGTAGAGCAGCTCCATGCTGCCCAGTGCCAGGTCTGCCTCGGTCGGCGTGTAGGTCAGCGTGTCGCCTTCCACCTTCTCGCCGTTCGGCAGGGTGAAGTACCCCTCGACCTCGCCTTCCATGCCCTTGTACGGCAGGCTCAGGCGCACCAGGTACTCGTATTCCTTCCCGGTCTCGATCACTCGTGGCCCGGTCATGAACACTCGCGGTCCCTTGACGACGCGGAAGTCCGCATACACCCGCTCACGGGTATAGGCATAGCGGTCGTCATCCGGAGCCGTGGCATCCCGTACCCACGCTTCCATGCTGAAGCGCTTGGCTTCCTCGCTGGTCAGGGTCAGGGTGTCGCCTTCGTGGAAGAAGGTCTCGCCACGGTCCTGCGTCCACTTGATGACGGGGTTCTCCATCGGCTCGCCATCCGGCCCGGTCACCTTCACGGTGTAGGTGGCTTCGGTGCCCACGAACAGGGTCCGTGCCCCTTCGATTTCCACCTTCGGCGTGTCGTAGGCGATCACCTCAATGGTTTCGGTGTACGACTCGGCCCCGGAGTTGACGTTCAGCAGCTTGGCCCGCACCAGGTACTCGCCCTTGTCGTAGGTTCTGTACCAGCGGAACCGGTTGCGGTCGGTCGAGCGGTGGCTCTCCCAGGTGGCCCCGTCATCGGCGCTGATTTCCCAGATCACGTCGCCGGTTGCGGCCATGTCCGCCCGGTTCTCCAGCTCCAGTTGCAGGATGGTGGTGAACGGCGCTGCGCCTGACAGGCGGCGGCCTTCCACGTTGGCGTCAATCGCGCCACCGCGCAGCACGGTCATGAACACCCGCTGGCTGTCCTCGATGCGCTCATAGCCCTCAATCGGGCTCTTCAGCCTGGCTTGCGCCACCAGCCGCACAGAGCGCTCGATACCGGTCAGGTCGAGGTTGAACTGCACCTCGCCGTTCGGCGCGTCCACGAAGTCGGTCATCGGCACCACTTCATCGAAGCTCTCTTCGCGCACCAGACGGATGGCCCATTCGCCCATCACTGCCGGGTCGTAGCTCATCTCCGGGTTCAGGCGGTCGCTGATGCGTACCGTCACCGGCAACGGAGCCGTGTCCAGCGCTTCGCTTACGCCTACGTCGATCTGCGGTGTGATGTCGTCCCCCGGCACCGCAATGGCCCGCAGGGTTTTCTCGACTTTCACTTCCGGCAGCAGGTTGTAGGCGGCCTCGATGTTGAACACCGTCTCATCCCACAACGCGGCTTCCTCGGTCTCCATGCGACGGAACACCTTGTTGTAGATGCTGCGTCCCGGCTGGAAGGTCTCGTTGGTCAGTACCTCTGAGTCGCGGGTCATCCGCACGTCCAGCGGCGAGGGCTCGCCCTCGATCACCGCGTCCCCCAGATAGCCGCCCTGCATGGGCACCATGTAGAGGTCGTCGCTGTACTGGTAGCTGGACATCACGTCCACGGTCGGCAGCGGCGGGTCTACCGCCTCGATGTCGTAGCTCTCGGTCGCCAGCGTGACGCGGGTGCCGTTGCGGGTGAAGATGCTCACGCGCCAGCGCAGCGTATGCACCTTCTGTTCACGCAGGGTGCCGAACAGGTACGGACTCTCCGAGTACGAGTCTTGCTGCATCCCGTCCGGAATGTCGATCCACTCGAACAGGCAGGTGCTGGCCGCGCTACCCACCTGGCGGTTGGCCGCTGCGTCCTGTGCCCGTGTCGCGTCCAGGGTCAGCGTACAGGCTGGTCCCATGCTCTGTTTCATCCGAACATCGAACTCCTGGATGACCCGGTACACCTCGTCCACGTCGCCCATGGGCTTGTAGGCCACTGAGCCAAAGGCAGAGGTCACGGTCAGGGTGCGTTCACCCCCACCCACGCGGATCTTGCGGCCATCGCCGCTGAACAGGTACAGGCTGTAGCTCACCGGCTGCTCGCCCATCGCCACCGCCTGGCCCTGCAAACCGGTCAGCTTGAGGCCACCGACTTCTGCTTCCACCGGCTCGGCTTCGTCCGGGGTCTGTTCCCACTCCAGCAGACACACCGGGTCACGCACGGCGTCCGCGCCCTGCGCGGCGGCCACGTCGCTGGTCAGGCGGCAGGCTCCGCCCGCCTCCGGCGAGGCGCTGATGTTCACCGGGTCGATGACCTGGCGCACTTCCCAGCTCTCGGCAGACAGCTTGGCCTTGCCGATCCAGGTGTT
>NHHQ01000039.1 GCA_002170915.1 Rhodospirillaceae bacterium TMED167
TGCAAGTATGTCCCAGACCAGTTGCAGAAATGGTGCATCCATAATTGTATCTGGACTGTAGTTGAGCTTTGAGAGTGCCACTGTCCTCATGACCTGCAGTGAGGGTGCTCCATGCTTTGCACCACCACCAGAACCACTGCCATCCTTGGTCATGAGCTCAGGTGTCTTGAGTGACTGGTGCATGTATGCGATGGCCTGAGAGTATGCTTTTGCTCTGTCCCTTGGCAGTGGCTTGTGCTTGTAAAGCCACTGACCCACTGGGCTTAAATAAAAGCCAATCCACCTGCAGGCTGCCTTGAACGGTCTGCTGCATATACCAATGAAAGCCCAGTAGTCTACTGGGTCCAAGACCTCCTCCAGGTCAATGCGCTCCATGAGCACTACATGCCCATAGGTGAGAGGCAGGAGCTTGTGGTCTCCTACCTCCACTGGACCTGGCACTGCTACCTCTGACCATTGACAAGGCATTAGTCAGCGGTGGTATCACTGCCACCATGGGCTACAGATAGGTATTCAATTGCACTGATAGTCCATTCTGCATAGTTGCCGCTTGAACGTGTTTTCTCTGCGCTGGTGATTGTGAAATTTCCTTGGCCTATGTTGTATGATGCAGGGTTATTTTCGGATGTGGGTGGTGCTTCCATGGAGTTAACCTCTATCCACTCAATGAAATTAATATTGAGCCTCATGCCAGCATAAAATGGTGCAGCAAACATTGTATTTGCTTTTGTAATAGTGCTCTCAGCACCTGCTGGGACTGAAGTTGTACTGTTATTGCTGAGAATCACTCCAGTAAGGTTGAGTGTCTTTCTTTGATTGTATGTGCAGTGACTTATGACCTCACCAAAGCTGTCTGTGGCTTGGTTGGTGTCTGCATCATAACTGAGCTTAACCTCTGATGCATACATCTCACCCCGAAATTTTGTCACAGCACTGCCAGTGGAATCGTCAATGATTTCAATAGCAATGACGCCTGTGGGGTTATTGGTGCTTTCTTTGTCTATTGACCCATAGGTGATGGGTGTGCCTCGTGATAATTTTGCCATGATTTTCTTGTTCTAATTGAATGAATTTAAAAGTCTCCCAGGGCAGCAGCAAAAGTGATTGTGAACATCTCACTGACCACCATGTCCTGTAGTTCTCTGTCAGGTCCGCTCTGCTCTTGTTTTCCGAAATAATGAAAAGAGTCTCCAGCCTGGTTGATACTTGGCAGTAGTTCTGAGCCCAGTGCTGTGTCTATTTCTGAGACGGTTGCCTCATGCACATCAAGTGCTCCAGGTGCACCTTCCTCGTCAATCTGACTCTGCACCATAATCTGCATTTGGATGTCCATGTTTCCGGTGTCAGGTGGGTTTTCCTGAGCACTCACAAATGAGACCACCACGCAGGGCATGCTCTTGACTTCATCACGTAGTCCTACCAACACAGGCACTCCCACTTTTTCCTGAAGATAGGCCGCCATGGCTGATTCTGATTGGTTGCGGTAACTCATCGCTTTTTGGTGCCTTTCCAGTCCTGTCTGATTTTGCGTTTCAAATAGACCAACATGTCACGTGTTTCTGCTCTGACTGCCTTCTTCAGTCCTATCCTTGCTGCTGGCACTTTGTCACTCCAGGGCACACCGTGTGTGACCCGTGCCTCTGGGCTAATCATTAAAGAGGACCGTGCATGTTTGCCTTTTCCAAGCAGTCTGAATCCGCTTGAGTTTTTTGGCCTTGGCCTTGATTTCTTTAGGTAAGGCCTGATGTCATCTGCAGCACCAAGCCACCCTGCCCTCATAAAACCTATCCCTCTGTTTTTGCTTTTTAAGTTGATGTCTACCTGAGCCTGCATTGCCTCACCTGTGAGACCCTTCTCTCCACGCTTGCCCCGAGCGTAGTTAATCAGGATGGCAGCCAGTGGTGCTTTCTTTCTTCTGGTCCTTGGTCCTGTGCCTTTTTTCTTCCTCCGCTTGCGTGGGGGTGGTTGGACTTTGGCACCCTTCTTGAGCTCCTTTTGTATGCTTGAGAATGATGCCGCTTTGGTGAACTTCTTTCTTCCACTGCTTGCATTAAGAGCAATGTTGAAAGCCCTCTTGTTGCACTCATCTGCAAAGGTCTTTTTGGATACCTGCAAGTATTTTCTAAGCACCTTGGAGAATCTCTCTTGGTCAATGTTGATACTTGCTTTAACCATGTTTTTTCAATAGCCCCAGTTCAAAAGCACCGTCTGAGGTGACCACAGATTCGACCCGAAACTTTTTGCCACCACGTGTAAGGGTGGCACCCACAATCGGTCTCATGTTAAGGTCTGACCATTGCTGCCTGGAGGATGTCAACGTCACATCAAATCCCTCTAACATTCCACCTTCCTCGAGCTCCTTAGAATCTGTCCTTGATGATTCCACTATACGAATAATTGAACCGTTATAGTTGCACACTGAGCCCACCAGTGACTCAAGCTCCACCTGTTGCTCATGTGAGAGTCTGCTGGTCAAGTGTCCCTGGTCAATGGTCTCTGTGCTGCTTATCGCTCCATAAGTTCCTGTGCCAGGTGCCAGGTTGAAATAGTCTGTCCTTGTGGTGCCATTGCCTCCTGGCACTGACAGTGTCACGGTGCTCAGGTCACTTGTATTGCCACCACCACTGCCCTGGATTGTGTAAGCAGTTGCTCCATACTGGGCAGAGTCTGCAGTCACCCTGATGACCACCTGTGAAGCAGTGGAGTAGACAGGCACACTGACAGGGTCAATGGCAGAAAAGGTGGTAGGTGCTGATGCACTTGCCACCTCATAGAGCCACCCTGAGCGAAGTTGTTTGAGCGTAATTGACATTGAATCTAGTGGTTAGCACCCAGGCAGTGTGGTCTGCCTGGATGCCTTGTAACCAACCAACAACTATGCCTTTTTGCGTGAAGATTTCTTTGCAGGCTTTTCTGCTGCCATCGGAAGTTTAGCTCGCTTCCAGAAAGGTGGTTTCCGATAGACCATAACGTCTGTGAATTTGCCGCTGGGGTTTGCTCGCTCGCTGACAAAAGCCTGCTTGCAGAGGTCTGCGTCTCCTACTTCCAAGACTTGTGAAGTGCCGTCTGGCAAGATGCCAATGGTTATGCTGGGTTTCTGAATCATTTCTGTTTTTCTTTGGGTTAATTTAAGTGGTTATCCTTACGCCACAGGTTGAATTCCCCACACTCACTCCATAGAGAATTGAGACTGTGAGGTAGGTCTTTCCCTGGGTTGGGTTATAAAATTTTCTAAACTGCAATGGGAGCCCACAGGGATGGACTGCCTGCAGCACCTCTACATGTGGTGCTGTGGTTGGTTCTGCTACGTGTCTTGCTGCTATGCAGAGAGCAGAAGGATGGCAGGCAAAGCCACGCAGGTTGTTAGTTGTTGGTATGTCCTGATACTCCACCACATTGAGGCCATGCATGATGCCAAGCTCTCCATCAAGTAGTGGCTGCCTGTCTCCATATACGTCTGCATAAAATGCAGAGTCTTTGGACAAGGTTGCTGCATATTCAGGAGTGAGCATAATGCTCCTCAGACTCCTTGGTGCTTTGGCATCACTGAGCATTTTTTGTGCGTCTGCCAAGTGGTCTGTGTCTATGTCTGATGATGATACAGATATGCTTTGGGAAAAGGATGTGGGATTGATGAGCCCAAGCAAATCTGTGGCAAAAGCGGTAATAGTTGCTTCAATAGCAGGTGCCGTGAAGATGTTAAAAACAAAGTCTGCAGATTTGGCTTGTGAGACCTGGTAATCGGTCAAGGCACATGAGAAGCCCTTGAGCATGTTAAGCTCAATCTCTACTGCACTGCTGCTCAGATTTCCTGCAGTGTAACCACTGGACAGGTCTTGAGCAGAAAGTGCTGCAGGGACTCTTGTGACAACCTTCTCCCCATGCTGTCTTGTTGCGTCCGCAAAGTTGCGAGCGAACATTTCAAACATNGGTGTAAAGTTGCCCAGATGGTCAAGCGTCTGGCTTGCCACATCCGTTAAATTGAGTCCCTGCAGCGTGTTCATATTTTATGCTTAAGCNGACTTGATTCGCTCGAGGCAGGCNGCNTTTCCGACACTNGCNCCNTAGAGGCAAGCTACTGATACCATGTGCTTTCCGAGAGTTGCATCGTACCAGCTTCTAAGCTGTAATGGTACTCCAGAAAATTCATCTCGTAAATTTTCTATCTGCACATTTGAGTCAGCAGGAGCGGCAGGGAAACGTGCTGCAATTGCTACGGCAGACGGGTGCAAGGCAAAGCCCTGAAGGTTCTCAGATGTCGTGGTTGAGGATGCGCCATTGATGGCACCTGTGTATTCAAACAGGTCCATGCCGTGAACTCTGTCTCCAGAATATTCCCGTATTGCCTCAGTCCCACCATAAGTATTTGCTTGCCCGACAATAGAATCTTTCATGATAGAACTATAATATGACGGGTTAAGTATAACAGACCTCTGCGTCCTTGGGGCCTTTCTTGTGCTCAGACTTCCAGAAATCGTGGCAATATCATCTGAATCGAATGCGCTTGCAGTCACCGTGGTGCTGTTGCTGTAATTCGAATTTATGACCAATTTCACAATATCTGTGAAGATTGAATCCAGCACAGTCTCCATGGCTGGTTGCAAAAATACGCTAGTCAACCACTGAACATCTCCTGCTGCTCTTGAGACCTCATAATCACTGAAGCCCATGCTGAATCCACGCAGCGAATTCAACGAAATATTGACCGATGTAGAAGAAATATCACTGGCAGCATAGCCCCCAGAGAGGTCTTGTGCAGTGAGTGCGCTTGCCACACGTGTGACAACAGATTCGCCAGACCCTGATGGGTCTCCAGTAAAGTCTCGAGAGACTGCAGTGAGGGGTGCAAATGTTTGACCCAGGAAGTCGTTTGATAATTCAGCCAATGCTGAAAGATTAATTCCGTTTAAGGTATTTGCCATTGAGTATTACTTTCTGTTTTTAAGCCTGTAAGGGCTTGATGTGTTTTAGGTAATAAGCCCTTTTGTCCTCCCTAGACCCGAGGGTCTGGTAGTGTTCCCAGTGTGCTGACACNCTGAGNTCTTCTTGGGGCTCAGGTTCAATTGCTTCCTCAACCGGTTCTGTCACTCCAATGCTGGCAGCAATGTCTGCGGCCTGCTCTGCTGATGACTGCTTCTCCTGTTCAAGCAAAGTGTTAGCCTCTTCAAGCAAGGCAATCTTGCTCTCCAAAGCTGAAATCTCTTCTGAATGCTCTGCGCCCAGTTTGGCGTTTTCTTCAGCACTCTGTGCTGCCTGGGCTTCTAACTGCTCAGACAGGTCTTTGTTACGTTGGGTTGACTCATCCAGCTTGCTGGACAAGCTGTTGAGTTCCGTATTGGCTTTGACCAAATCAAGTATTGTTTTCATATTGGGTTGTTCTAAAAATTGGCTAAAAGAGTGATTACATCCTCCAGGCTATCCACCGTTCCATCTGCCAGTCCTGCAGAAACTGCTTCCAGTCCTTCATAGGTCAATCCAGTCATTGAGCTCTCAGGTGCTGTGCGTTTGATGGATACATCTGCTTTGAATCTTTCATGCCACTTGGTGACATTTGCCTGGAGTCTTTCCCTGGTCTCATCTGACATGGGTTTGAAATCTGCAGTGTCCAGTTTGTTGTCTCCAGCGAAGATGGCATTGACCTTTAGCCCTTGTTGCGCCAGGTGCTCTGATTGGTCCAGCAAAGCGATGTATACTCCTATGCTTCCAATCTCTGCGCTTTGTGAGAGCAGCACTGAATCCGCACATGAGGCAATCCAGCAGGCAGCAGAGCAGGCCATGGTTTCTGTGTAAGCTACCAAGGGCTTAGAAACTGACCTGAGTTTCTCTGCCAGTTCTGGCAGTCCTGTGATGGTTCCTCCTGGAGAGCTGATGTGCAGCAGGATGGTGGCAACATTGGGGCTCACCTCTGCTTCCTGAACCTGAGACCAGATGTCATCGTAGTCTGTCATCCCCATCATCTTTTCAAATGGTGAGAGACCTTTGCCCAGCACACCATGAATGTGCACGATGCCTACACCATCGACCTCCTGTGGTGCAGGTGAGGTCATGTATTCATCGTCATCCATGTATGCCTCCACTGAAGCATGCAAGGCACTGTGATATTCAGGCTTTATAGCCCATGGCTCATGGAGCAATTTATGGTTGAGTTGTGCTTTCATCAAAAATCGGGTTGGGTGTTCGTTGGCTCAGGAGGTGCATGGCAGTCTGCATGCTGATGTCATACTGCTCAGAGAGTTTCTGTGCTCGTTCCAGCAGGTCTACTGCCTCTGTCTCTACCTGTGTTCTGACCTCCTGCCAGTCATATCCAAGCTCACCCACATCCTGAGCCATGGTCCTCAAGCCCAGCTTTAGTGAGTCATGGTTTGCCTTGCTCTCTCTGCCCAGGTCCACGGTTATTTTCTTNGGACCCATCCACCTGGCTTTCCACCAGTTGTCACTGCTTGGCAAGTCTCCACGCTTGATTCCTCGAGCAATCACCCAGGTGTAGATTCTGTTGCACAGCTTGTTGGCGATGAGTGCCTGTCTCTCTTCAAATCTGCGTTGTGCTTTTTCCAGGACAAACCTTGAACTTGCACCAGTTCCTTTGCTTGTGTCCCACACAAACTCCATGGGCAATCCAAGCCCTACAGCAGTCTCCCGTATCAGGTGCTCAATGAAACCCACAAAAGTGGGGCTGGGTCTGTTTCCTGCAAATGCCTCTATGCTTTCTCCGCTTTTCAATCTCGGAATCATACCTGGTTCCATGGATTGCCAAGGGATGTCCCCTGTGTCTGTGCTTGTGTAACCCTCCTCAATGAGTGCAGTCCCATCATCTGCTAATCCCCCTGCGGTAGTGATAGCTAGTCCAATGCTGGACTGGGTCTTCGTACCTATCTTTTCATAGTCAAGCAGGTCATCCATGTCCCTCAAATGAGCAATGGCATGGACCAGAGCAGTCATGCCTCTGAGCTGAGAAACCCTGTCTGTATCGTGCAGGAGCACAAAATTGTTTGCAGAGATGCTTCTGTAGGCATCCCCATCTTTGACCTCATATGCTACGGGTCTGCCTGCAGCATTGACCCTGACTCCATCGTGTTCATTGCGGTTGTATTCCTCTGACTCAATGCGGTGGCTCTCCACCAGTTGAAGTTGTGGGAATGTAGAACCTGAGCCCACCAGGATGACTCCGATGTCACCGTCAATGTCCATCCGCTTGGAAACTACCTGCTGCAGTTGCTCAAAAGAAAACTGGTTTGAAGTGTCACAAACCTTGCTCCACTCTTGCCAGTAAGCCTCATACTCTTTTGCTTGCTCAGAGAGAGATTGAGGTCTCAATCCACTTCCTATGCTGTAGCGTGTGAGGTCTGCCACTGAGCCTCTGACCAGTCCGTTATTGGAGTGCAGGTGTCTGGCATGCCCCATCAATGACTTGCGCTCTGAGCGTGTCAGGTTGTTTGCTGCGTCATTGGCTATATGCGGAGAGTAGGACCGATACCTGGACATTTCAGTCCCTCTGTAGTAGTTGCCCAGGTAGGCTTTCTTTTTGGGCTTTTGCAGGTCAAGCACCCTGCCGTGTTGGTCATAAAGTTCCATATTAACGGGTGAACCTGACAAAGGTCATGCGTGATGGTTTACTGCCACTGACAAGGCCTTTTTCAAAGAGCACATCTGTGAGCTGTGCAGAGAGTTCTGCAGTAGGAAGCACTTGCTCCCTGCTTCCAGACTGTGAGGCGTTGGTGAAAGAGGTGGTAACTGCACCAGAAAGCACGGCATCTGCCACACGTTGTTTCAACGTATTCAGCCACGTGTCACTTTGCAATCTGAGGAACGGACGCAAATCTCCCATATATAAAGGTTCTGCAAAGTGTTTCACCTAGCAGTTATGGGAGGGCAGGAAAATTAGGAATATTAGGAAGCGGAAAAGCGGAGGTGAGGAGGTATGGGAGGTATGAATTCTGAGTTGATAAACAAATGAAATACTCTTCGGAATACTTGTTACAAGTAGCGCAAAAGTCGAAAACCATACCTCCCATGGGTCCGCAAACCCCATGGGAGTATGAGTCTCTTAGTGAGAGGTCAGGAGCTTGGCAATGCTGGCTGCCACTACCTGCATGCACTCACAGTCCCATCCATGGTTGCCCCTGAAGGAGACCCAGCGCAGATGTGTTCTGCCATGCTTGTCTATGACTTCCTTTTTGCGCTCTGAGTCCAATTGCTTGGCATACTCCTCTGCAATGTCATCAGGTAGTTTGCAGACTTCCCATGGTTGTGCTGCCCTACCTGCCTTCATGCCTGCAAGGATGTCCTTGGTGCTGGGATTGGACCAACGGAACACAGGAGGTGCCACTCTGCCTGTAGATGAGACCCTGGTGGCTTTTGAGTAAAGACGCCTTACAGAGTGTCCATTTACACTGTGAGCATAGTCAACCACATCCTCTCCTCGAAGCCCAATCCAGCCATATCTGCCTAAATAGGAGCAGACTCGTGAACGCATGTATCCAACGTCAACAAATGTCCTCTGCGGTGCTACACTAAACTCTGTCCTGAGCTCTTCCACTTCCTCAAATGAGGATACACGCTTGAATGTGAGCAGTCTGCTTGCACCATCCTTTGACCATGCTCGAACCACGCAAAAGAACTCTTCCAGGTAGTGCTGACAATCCACAGTGAGGAATCTGGTGTGTTCATCCTCCCATGCGTCATCGGGTCTGTAGGCATCAGAGACCTCAATCTTCTGAGTCTCCACATGCATGCTGGGCTGCCATGATTCAGCAAGGCGCAAGGTCACAAACTCTTTCAGGGGTTGAGTGTATCCAGCAGAGGCATGCTGCTTTGCTTTGAGGAAGTCCACGACCAGGTCTGACCAGGGCATGACACTGGGAGGCAGTGTGAGCTGCGAGAAGTTGAAACTCCTATGTCTTAAATTTGGGTTGTCATTGGTGGCAACATACCCACCTTGCACCATTCCTCTCCAAGTAGCTTCTGTGTTGGTGTGCTCATGCTCGCAATGTGTGCAGACCATGGTCACTGTCTTGGCTACTTCCTCATAGTTCCAGGTGCCTCCAGGCTTTGTGGTCTCATTGCTCTTCCATCTGATTGTATCGTGAAAGGAAGGTGCAAAGAGTTTGCCGCAGTGCTGACATTTAAGGTTCCAGATTTCACAGGTGCCTGATTTGTATTCCCCATCAAAATCATCTCCCACAAGCTCAGGTGTGCTCGAGAACCAGTGCTTTCTGTTCCAATATCTGGTGGTTCTTGCTTTAGCCCTTGCGAGCATACCAGGCCGCCAAGCAGAGACCTCATCACAATAGAGAAAGCGGATACTCCAGGAACGCAGAAAGCTATTATTAGCTGGTCCCAGTTTTAAGGTGCAGGAGTGAAAGAATACCTCTTGAATTGTCTTGCGGTGTCTGTCCTTGGGCCATTGTCCTTTCAGTGCTTCACATGATTCCAGCAAGGGTGTGAGCCTCTCCTTTGAATAATCTCTCACTGAGCTCTCATCTTGGAAGACTGTCATGTGTGGACTGGGTGCCTGGGAGAGACTCCACGCAGTTGCCACTGACATGCTCACTGTTTTTCCTGTTTGAGCAGCACAGTTGAGCACTACTGTCTGGCAAGCAGGGTCTGCGTGTGCTCTAAGTGGTTCAATTAGCCATGGAGTTTCTGATGCCTGAAACTGTCCACCATAAGGAGACTCACGCAGACGCACATTGTGCAAAGCCCAGTCTGCAATACTGCCCTCATCTCTGTCAGAGAGTGCATTGAGCACACATTGGTCAACGAGTCTCTCCATGTGCCTCTCTGAGTGTCTGCCTCAATGCCCTGTTGTAGTCCTTGATGATTGACTGGATGTCCTGTGGTTCCATGCCACTGACCATGGGAGGCAGTTTGCTTTCCATTTCATCCAGGGTCTTTCTGAATTCCAGTGCTAACTTCATGATTTGTGAACGCACCTCATCGATGGGAATAACCTTTGCCTTGATGGTATCAAGTTCATGGTCGAGTTTGTCCACCTGTCGCTTGAGCTTCTCTACTTCATACCACTCCCTGCTGCCCTCCTCTGCATGATTGCCAGATTGCCTGGTATTGGTGAGGGCAGTCTTCACATCCTCAATTTTGTAAAACTTGTCTCCTCTGGGTGTTCGCTTTGCNACTGGCACCATGCCCAGAAGGTTGCGAGCTTGAGCGGTGCTGATTTGCAACTGCTCTGCCACTTGGGAAGTGCTCCACAGCTTTGGCTGCTTGGGTTTGCTTGTCTTTTTCTTTGCTGCTTTTGCTGGCATGGAATGCTTTTTCTGACTTATTGCACAGGCAGAATTTTGCTCTGTGATTTGTAAGGTGCTTGTAAATAGTTGCTTGGGTTTATTCTCTCACACTTCTGCACTCTCATTGACTTCCTTGTGCGTGTCGCTCTTTGCTGGCGTATCTCTCTCATATCGAGTCTGTTGCAATAATTACGATAAAACTTCGCAATGGTGAGCGGAACCCTGCGTTCAAATGAGACCCAATAGATTCCTTAGTGGGGGTGGGGTGGGCAGGTCCATCTGCATCTGTGGTCTTTGCTGCATGCTGCTCTCCTCAAGGTAGACTTTTAATCCTTGCAGCCTTTCTGGTCCTCCTCTGAACCACCCAGTGCCGTCACAACTTTCTGCCCCTGCTTCATGCGCTTCCCACAATAGCTTGTATGTGTTTACTTTTCCCACATGCACACGCTTGAATGCTTCTGTCCATTGCTTGAGGTTCCTCCATTTCCATGAGGTAGTGCCACCTACAAATACAACGTCTGCTTCCTGTGGAACATCGGATGTTTCCATCCCATCCTGGACAACAAACGCAAGAGGCACTCCATACGTCATGAGTGCAGGAGCATGTGCCTCCCATAGTCTCAAGGTCTGGTCTCTGTCTGCTACCCAGTCAGGCACTGCCACCCATAAAGGTCTCTGATGGTAGTTATCCAGGAAATCATAAAGAGGTTTTTCATTCCATTGTTCTCCATTGCTCCACGCTCCATANACTCCATTGTCTAACGCATAATTCCACCCATAGCGTGGTCCTCCATTCTTGTCTATTGGGTTGTGTAGTTGTGCCATCCTTCCTGGGTAAGACCCAAAGAGCACACCACAATCAAATCCAGTATTTGCTCCAGGCATTACTTTCATGGCATTTTTAGACATGAGCCGCATTCACCACATGGCTGACTGCCTCCTTCATAGCACCACCACACATCTTCCCTGTGTATATTGTAGCTTTCCGCTTTGGCTATTATTTCAGCTTTATTGAGCTCAATGTATGGAGCACATGCTTCTATGTTGTATCCCATTAATTTAATGCTTTGATTGACTGACTTGATAAATGCTTTCCTGCAGTCAGGAAAACCTGCCTCATCGTCTGCGTTGCACCCTATCGTGATGGTGTCTGCTCCCATGACGGCCGCCTTGTGGGCTGCCATATTGAGGAAGATTGCATTGCGAGCAGGCACAACATTGCCTCTGTGTGTGTCAAGGGTTGGCATGACAATTTGCGTGAAAGGGACATTGAGCCTTTCAGTGTGCTTTTGAGCACAGGAGAGCTCTTGGTATAAATGCTTTTGTGAGTAGTCAAAGAAAATGCAGTGCACGAGGTGCTCTTGCCTGTGCAATTCATGAAGCAGTGTCACACTGTCCAGACCTCCTGACATTAGGTGTATTATCTTTTTAGGTATCATGTTTATTTGCTCTTTTGGTATTCAATGCCCAATTCCCAGGATAGCTTCTTAACGTGTCGGTAAATGTTTGTCCTCGCTACACCGTAGAGCCTTGATGCCTGTGTAGGTGTCATGGCGCCTGTCATGACTTGCAGACTTGCTACTCTGAGGTGCAGAGACTCGAGGTGGTTAGCACCCAAGAACTCAGCAAAGTCCCTGAGCACTGATGCAAATAGCTCAGAACAGTCTGGCTCCTCCTCCTCTTGTGGGGGCAGTGTGTATGGTTCTCTTATCACTCTTTAGGCTTNAATGATGGGTCAACTGCTTTCGCCCAATCCCTGCAAACCCTTCTGAGCTCATCCATATCAGCATCTGGTATCCACTTCTCCTCTACTTCCCCTGCTNTATTGNTCCATATCCTCAAGACANNNNACCTCATGCTTCTCTGATTCTCCCACAAATACAACCTGGGCNGCATTNGCTTTNACCTGCTTCCATTGTGAGCGTGTCTGCCCTGTNGGTGTNGCCCATTCCTTGTCCATNCNNCNGATNGCATGGTCATGCTTGTGCTCAAAGCGTAGGAANCGTCCATTGATTTCTACCTCACCATCACANTCNGTTGGNAATATGCCTCGAGGGAATGCCCCTTTCAGGTANTGATAGACCTTCCACTGCTTTGCNNAGAATNAANGTGTATGGATTGCGTATGCCNACCGTNTTGCATTGCTCCAAAAACTTGGTCACTGCATCCTGTTCCTGGCTTTGCCTTTCCTGTTGCTCCTCCAGTTGCACTCGCAAAGCCTGAATGTAGTGCCACATGTCCACTACTTCCTCCTCCATGTTGTCCAACATCCCAGGCTTTTGCCACAGATTCCCTCCATGCTCCTTTTGACCTGCCTTGTATTTCTTTGCCCCCATCTCCTGGAATCTCTCCAGGGATGCCTCCATATGCTTTGTCTGGTCCTTTGTCATAGTTCATCTGTCATTCCTGTTGCAGTGAGGTCAAAGAAGCGATTGCACGACTTGTCCCATCTCAGCACCGTGCTG
>NHHQ01000040.1 GCA_002170915.1 Rhodospirillaceae bacterium TMED167
CACATAACTGTACAAGGTTGCTTTGCCGCTGGCTGCTATGACTGACACGTTCCGGTCACTGCACGCCGGACAAAATGGCCGCGGCGGAAAATAGACTACACCGCAGGTATCACATTTCTGCAGGCGAAGTTCACCTGATCGGGTCCCATCCCAGAAATGTGCTGTTTCCGGCGTTGGCCGGGGCAAGTGACGTTGCGTTTGATCGGCCATCCAAGCTCCCTTGTTACAAAAATAGATCGAACTATTAATTTTATAATGAAGGTTTAAAAAAACTTTTTTTGCATTGTCCTTAAAAAGATCATCATGTTATCGTTATNTATTAATTAGTTAAACAATAAAATGNCATCAGGAAAGAGAACATTTCGNCATGACCGCCCAACGCCCAAATTTTCTGTTCATTGTCACGGATCAGCAGCGTGCCGATCATCTCAGTTGCGCGGGCAATACTATCCTAAAAACGCCTCACATGGACTCACTGGCGCATCGCGGGCGCCGGTTTGAAAACTTCTTCGTCAATTCTGGGATTTGTCAAACCAACAGAGCTACCATCATGACGGGGCAAACCATTACTCAGCACGGGGTGCGGGTAAATGGAATCCCAATGGCATTGGACTCGGTGTGTTATCCCCACCTGCTCCGAGCCGGCGGATACGAAACTGCACTTTTCGGGAAAGCCCATTTTCAGAATATGACGACGGACAGGCCTAATTTCCGTGAATCATCAGAAGATCTTGACCCGCCGCCTAACGCATTGCGCGACTCCCGCATTCGGCGTCGGTCCGGACCAGATTATGACCGGGAACTTAACTTCGAACATTCCAGTGATCCAGAGGCTGACGAGCTGAAGGGCGATTATTACGGTTTTGAAAAATTTCGGGTGTGCACTTGGCATGGGGATGATGTGCAAGGACATTACACCCATTGGCTCGACGAGCGGTTTCCGGATGCAGCGGCCAATAGATCCAGTGTTAATCCCGAACCCGACCCCCGCTACACCGCGCCACAAGCCAGAAAACCTCGCATGCCGGAAAAATTTTATCCCACCAANTATGTTGCCGAGATGACCCTGGACTATCTCGAAGGGTATGCTGGAAGCGAGCGGGAAAAGCCCTTTTTTGTTCAGTGTAGTTTTCCGGACCCCCATCATCCCTTTACGCCACCGGGCAAATATTGGGACATGTATGACCCGGCGGACATCGACCTGCCGACATCCTTCTACCATCAGCCCCATGATCAGACGCCCATTCTGGCGCGGATGCATCGGGAGCTGGCGGACGGCAGTGCCAATCGAGACTGGGTGCGCCCGTATGCCGTCACGGAAGACGAGGCGAAACAAATCACTGCGCTCACTTACGGCATGATCGCTTTTATAGATGACAGTGTGGGGCGAATATTGGCGAAGCTGAGAGAACACGGCCTCGATAAAAATACCATCGTCATTTTAACCAGCGATCATGGGGANTGGATGGGGGACCATGGNCTCATGCAAAAAGCCTTGCTTCATTACCAAGGGCTTATTCGCGTTCCGTTCCTCTGGATGGATCCCGCAGACGAAAATCCTGGGCAGGTTGAGACAGGGATCGGATGCTCTCAGGATATTCCTAATTCCATCCTCGCACGAGCGGGCTTGGCCCCATCGGCGGGCATGCTCGGAGAGGACCTCAATAAGATCATGTCGGGTGGCGAGGGGTCGCGACGTGACGGGNTCGTTGTCGAACAGGCAACATCGCTTCCTTTGCCCGGACGGGATCTGCCCATGCGGGTCAAAACCTTTGTCGATTATAATTGGCGGCTGTCTTACTACGCCGGCGAGACATGGGGAGAGCTCTACGATCTTCGACAAGACCCCGGTGAGATTNTTAATCTCTGGGCCTCACCNGNCCATCAGACTATCCGGCTGGAGCTGATGGAGCGGATGCTGAAAAACATCATCCATTATGAGTCCCGGACGCCCCTTCAAGTGACGGCCGGCTAGTCATCCATGGTGACGGGTATTCAATCGCAGGCGAAAATGCCCGGCGGAAAACCGGCCAACGAAGTGCGCCGCACCCGGCGGGGACGGCCATCTTTGGCGGAGGTGGCCNGCCGCCGGGAGAGTACGCAGGAGCGCTTGCTCAAGTCCGCGATTGACGCTTTCGCAAAACATGGTTTTGACGCAGTGACCACCAGCCTGATTGCGGAGAATGCCGGTATGGCTCAGTCCATGGTCCACTATCACTTCAAATCAAAAGAGCAGATTTGGAAAGCCGCCATTGAGCAATTGATGCGGGAGCTTAGCGAACGTTTTCCCCTTGCCAAGGACGAACTGAAAGATCTCGACNCTGCCAGCCGCCTCAAGGTCCTGGTCCGACGATTTGTGAAAATGAGCGCCCGTGACATCAGCCTCAGTCGCATCATGATCCATGAGGGAACGNCCCGCGGCCCGCGGCTGAATTGGATTGCGGAAAATTTTCTGAAGCCGGGATTTGAACCACTCGATCAGACCGTGAAAGAAGGCNTCGATGCNGGATTATTAAAAGATCTGCCGGTTTACACCGTGACCCATACGATCATCTCAGCCGCTGCCATGACCTATTGTTTGGCGCCCGTGGTTGATGCGACTCATGGTGTGGATCTCGCCCAATCAGCCTCGATGGATGAAATGGCGGATACAGTCCTGACGNTCCTCTTTGATGGCCTTCTCGCCAGACCCGATGACGTCGGAGCGGATCAATGATAGAAGTGGATTACTAGATGTTTGCACAAGCCTTGGCCCGGACCGCACAAATTTATGGTAATCGTCCCGCTGTAATCAGCTCAGCAGGTACACAAACCTGGCGGGAATTTACAGATCGTGTTCAGTCTGTCGCTGCTGGCCTTCAGGGGCTCGCGCTCCAACCGGGGGACCGGGTTGTCGTTCTCGCCGGTAATACCGTGGAACATCTTACCATAATGTACGCCGTGGCCTGGGCAGGCTGCGTGCTGGTTCCGCTTAACGTCCGGCTCTCTGCCGAGGAAATGGCGCAGATCGTGGATGAGTCAGGAGCTTCTGCGATTGCTGGTGATGGGGCTAACCTGNAGGCCTTGACCTCTCTTNCTGCTGCGGTCANTCAGACCNACGTGTGGATTGATCTCGACGGGAAGACTGGCCAAGGTCAGACGCTGGACTCGCTGTCGAAACCAGCGAGTCTCGATCCGTGGCAAGCGGAGATGTCAGACCTTGCTGCGTTATTTTATACCGGCGGAACCACTGGCCGACCGAAAGGCGTGATGGTGAGTGACGGGGCGCTAACGATCCAAACGCTCAATCTTGCCAACGATCTGAATATCTCGACCGAAACAGTCTACATCCACGCACCACCGTTGTTCCATTTGGCTGGCGCAGGTGTGGCGCATGCCTGCTCGTTTACCGGCGCGACCCAGATTTTTCCGGCTGATCTATCGCCGCCCGCATTCTTACAAACGGTCTCAGAGCATGCGGTGACCCTCGTCAGCCTGATCCCGACCATGTTGGCGGGTATGATGGAGGCCCCCAATATCTCTGACGCCTTCAGGGCCCTAAGAACAATCGTGTATGGTGCGGCGCCAATCTCCGAGGCCTTGCTCAGGAAGGTAATGGACCGCTGCCCCGGCGTCGATTTGGTTCAAATCTATGGACAAACGGAATGCACCGGGCCCTGCCTCATTTTGCCGCCAGACCGGCACACACTTACGGGCCCTTTGGCGGGTAAATTGAAGACGGCCGGCCGGGCGAATATGACCAGCGAGGTCCGCATTGCCGATGAAACAGGGCAGCCTGTTGAGACAGGGACAGCCGGTGAGATATTGATCCGTGGCGCCTCCGTAATGCTGGGATATTGGCAGCAGCCAGATGTCACACGGCAAACCTTAAAAGATGGCTGGCTCCACACCGGTGATGTGGGGGTCATGGACGAGGACGGGTATGTTCGTATTGCAGACCGCCTGAAGGACATGATCGTCACCGGCGGTGAGAACGTGTTTTGCGGTGAGGTGGAGAATGCACTCTCCGAACANGCTGACGTGACCGCCTGCGCCGTCGTCGGGGTGCCGGATGAAAAATGGGGAGAGCGTGTTCACGCTGTTGTGGTCGTNAAGGAAGGGGCTGCTCTGAAGGAAAAGGATCTTCGGGATCACTGCAAAAACCTGATCGCCGGGTACAAATGTCCCCGAAGCGCGACGTTCACGACCGAACCTCTCCCTTTAAGCGCCGTTGGTAAGGTACGGAAAGACCTAATTCGCAAACAGGTTGTAGGTTAAAGGAAATATGATGTTTCAAGACACCATGACGCGAAAACTGTTTTCTCCCGTCCACGATCTCTTCCGGGATCAGGTGCGTCGTTTCGTCGAGACGGAAATACAGCCTTATCACAGTGAATGGGACGAACGCGGTGTTGTCTCTCGTGAGGTCTGGGAAAAAGCCGGCGCTGCGGGCATGCTGTGTCCCACCGTGCCAGAGGCATATGGCGGCAGCGGTGCAGACTATCTCTTTAGCGTCGTCGTGATGGAAGAAATGGCTCGAGTTGGTGCTACCGGCCCCGGTTTCAGCATCCACTCGGAGATGGCAGCGCCATACCTGGAACGCTTCGGCAGTGATGATCAAAAAGAACGCTGGCTGCCAAGATTGGTGAGGGGAGAGGCCATCTCGGGTCTTGCCTTAACCGAACCAGGCGCTGGCAGTGATCTCCGCCGAATGGCCACCAGTGCTAAAAAAACCAATGCGGGCTATGTTCTGAATGGCCAGAAGGTGTTTATCTCAAACGGTCAGTTGGGGGATGTTTTTTTTGTCGCGGCTAAGACGAAAAACGAATATGCCACCGACAGTGTATCTCTTTTTCTTGTTGAGGCGGAGACGTCCGGCTTTAAACGCGGCCGGAATCTCAAAAAGATTGGCGCCAAGGCGCAAGATACCTCGGAACTATTTTTTGATAATGTGGAAGTGCCGCATGAGAATTTAGTCGGTGAAGAGGAGGGAAAAGGCTTTTTCCAACTCATGCACGGCCTTGCCCGGGAACGGCTGACAATTGCCGTCTCGAGCCTTGCTAAATCGGAGGGGGCGTTCAGGGAGACTGTTGCATATGCCGCAGAGCGGGAACTTTTTCATAAAAAATTGACGGATTTTCAGAACACCCAGTTTAAGCTGGCGGAGGTACAGACTGAGCTGACTGTTGGGCGCTGCATGGTAGACCGGCTTTTGGAGGACTATCTTAATNATGATCTAAGCGCGGACACGGCAGCGGCGGCAAAGCTCTGGACCACTGAAATGCAGGGCCGAACTGTGGATACCTGTCTGCAATTGTTCGGCGGCTGGGGCTACATGTGGGAGTATCCCATTGCTCGCGCCTATGCTGAAGCCCGCGTCGAACGGGTTGCCGGCGGATCCTCGGAAGTTATGAAATCGATCATCTGTAAATCTCTGTTTAAGAAAATGGCTATCACAGCTGATTTTAGTTAGGGAACGGGTACAGCAATGACAGTCATACGTATCGAAGACTACGGTGATGGTATTCAGGCAATCGTATTTGACCGGCCAAATTCATCTCACAATTTNATGAACCTGGAGGTCGTGGCCGAGCTTCACGGTGCTGTTCGTAGCTTGTCAGCGGATGATGCAGTCAGAGGTATTGTCATCACATCGGCAAAGAAATCCTTTGTGGTGGGGGGGGATCTGAAGGAACTAAAGGCGTTAAACACGCCGGAAGAGGCTACCCGGGGTATAAAGATTGTCCAATCCTGCTTGCGGGATCTTGAATTGGCGCCCAAACCTGTTGTGGCCGCCATTAACGGCCTGGCGTTGGGGGGGGGACTCGAAATCGCCCTGGCCTGCACCTATCGCATTGCGGTGAACGATCCGCGCCTCAAACTGGGATTGCCGGAAGTTTCCCTGGGCCTCATTCCTGGTGCTGGCGGCACCCAACGGTTACCGCGTCTGATCGGGCTTGCGGCAGCGCTTCCGATTTTGGTGGAGGATCGTCACGTGACGGGGAGGCATGCGCTGGAAATCGGGCTGGTCGACGAGATAGTTTCCGTGCGCGAGCTCAAAAGTCGGGCTAAGGACGCAATCTTGTCCAACCTGGCATTGCCAGGCCAGCCTTGGGAGCGCGTCGACTTCGTCATACCGGGTGTGTCCCTTACGTCCGCTGAGGGGAAAGAAATCCTGGCCGGTTATTGGGCGAATGTTCGGCGGCGGAAGCCCGGTTTGGAACCGGCGCCCGACGCAATCCTGACCGCCGTTGAGACCGGCTTAACATTGCCGATAGAAGCCGGACTTGCTGTGGAGCAAGAGAAATTTGCGACGGTTGCAGCCTCGAAAGTAGTCAAAAATAAAATCAGGACTTTATTCCTCGGGCTCAATGACGCCAACGGGATGAAAGACCGGCCAAAGGACATTGCGCCCTATGATCTAAATAGTGTAGCGGTTGTCGGTGTCGGACAGATGGGGGGTGGTATCGCCTATTGTGCTGCGCAAGCCGGTTACGATGTTTTTCTTTTGGAAGCTGATAAGGACCGTCTCGAGGCGGGTCTGAGGTCCATCTCCAAACGCATTCAGGGGGCCGTTGAACGAGAGAGAATTTCGGATAAGGCTGCGAAAAAGATGCTCGCGTGTCTTAAGCCGACCACGTCTTATAACGACATCTCCGGCGTGGATATGGTTTTTGAGGCAGTCTCCGAGGTTCAGAAAATCAAGAATCAGGTAACAGCCGCCGTGTGCGCCGTCGTCCGCCCCGATGTGCCGATTGCCAGCAACACCTCGACCATCCCTATTTCGANGCTCGCGGGCGGCGCTGGCAATCCGGAACGGTTCATCGGCCTGCACTTCTTCGCGCCGGTTGATCGCATGAAACTGGTTGAGGTTATTAAGGGGAAGCAGACGAACNCGGCCACATTGGCGTGCGCGCTCGACGCCGTTGCCGGCATGCGAAAGACCCCGATTGTGGTGAATGATGGGCTCGGGTTCTACACGAGTCGCGTGGTTGGTGCCTATACCGGGGAGGCATTTACGCTGCTGGCTGAAGGGGTATCGCCAGACCTGATCGATGAGATCGCCTTCAAAGCGGGTATGCCCATCGGGCCACTCGCCATGGCGGACATTACGTCCCTCACGCTGCTAAAAGATATCGTTGCCTCGATTTCTGGCGACGGGACGGCAATTGGTCTTCAAGGCCTGCGTCTCACTGAGGCTCTTGAGCGACTGACATCGGCCGGCCGAACAGGGAGGGCCGGAGGCGGCGGCGTTTTCGACTATGATGAGGCGGGCCAACATCCGTGGTCAGGGCTATCGGATTGCTTCCCAGCGTCGGGTGTCCTTGCGGATGATGAGGCCATAGAAAAACGTCTTCTCTACTCCCAGTCGCTGGAAGCCGTGCGGGCAATTGAAGAAGGCGTGATCGAAAGTCCCATGGATGCTGATATCGGATCGATTCTGGGCTGGGCGTTCCCGTCTGCTTACGGTGGCGTGATCGGACTGATCGACACCATTGGTACCACACAGTTTGTTGCCGAGTGCGATATTTTGAGAGATCAATACGGTGGACGATATGAAGCTCCCGGGCGCTTACGGGATATGGCCGGTCGCGGCGCCGCCTTTTATTCGGAGTAAGGTCATGGGACCGCTCTCAGGATATCGGATAATTGAACTGGGTGGGCTTGGCCCAGCACCGATGTGCGGGCTTCTCCTGGCAGATTTGGGGGCGGAGGTTATTCTGGTCGAACGACCGGGTAAGGCNGAGATTGGTGTTGCGCCAACGCGATCAATAGAACGCCGCGGCAAACGGTCAATCGAACTGGACCTCAAAGCGGCTCGCTCTGTCGACATAATCCTTAAACTCGTTGAAACAGCGGACGGTCTGATCGAAGGCTTCCGGCCCGGCGTCGCAGAGCGCCTAGGACTCGGGCCAGCAGACTGTCACGTCCGCAATCCAAAACTTGTCTATGGGCGGGTCACTGGATGGGGGCAGGACGGCCCCCTCGCACAAACTGCTGGTCATGATATCAACTATATCTCCCTCGCCGGTGCCCTTGATGCCATTGGCCCAGCTGGCGGCTCCCCGCTCCCGCCTCTCAATCTTGTCGGGGATTACGGTGGTGGTGCCATGTATCTCGCCTGCGGTCTTTTAGCCGGTTTGTTGGAAGCACATCAGTCGGGCCAAGGTCAGGTTATCGATGCCGCTATGATGGATGGCGCTCTGTTTCAAATGTCGCTCTTTTTCTCCCTGAGGGCAGGGGGGCGTTGGAACGACGGTCGCGGCAACAACCATCTCGATGGCGCTGCGCCTTATTATCGTACCTATGAGACAAAAGATCTCCGATTTGTTGCTGTCGGGGCGTTGGAGCAAAAATTTTACAATGAGTTTGTTGATGGCCTTGGCCTCGCTATGTCAGAGCTTCCTGAGAGATTAGACCCAGCCAACTGGGGTCAATTGATAAAAAAATTCGAGATTGTTTTAAAGTCAAAAACACAACAGGAATGGATAGAGATTTTTAATGGAAGTGATGCTTGTGTGACACCCGTTTTACCACTCTCTGAGGTTAAGGATCACCCACATACAAAAGCACGAAGATCTGTGGTGGAAAATGCGAAACTAACTCAGCCAAGCCCTGGACCTCGTTTTAGTCGAACCCAACTAAAATTACCGGCCGCTCCTGAGAACAAAGGTGCGAGTACACAGACTATTTTGAGGGAACTTGGACTAGGATAGCCGTAGGAGGCCTACTTAGTGAGCAGGGCTAGCATCGTTCATCACGGTATAGTGCCTGGTTTGTCAGATGATCGCCGGTTCCACTTCTTTTATTCGTGGGTTCTAATCGGAAATATTCTTTTTGCTGTTGATTGTTGTAATGAACTTTGGAAGACTAAATTTTAGAAAAGTGTNAATATACAGCACTAGTTGCAAAAANTTGTTCAAAAAAAGACTGGGAGTCTGATTGCTATGAAAAAATTACTATTGGCGTCCATTTTAGGGGCCTTCACATTTACGACGGCTGAAGCCGCAAATGTGAAACTTACACACTTATGCGCAACCCCTGACGGAGCAACAGGTGTATCCGCAAAATATTTAGCCGAAGTAGCTGCTAAATATGATGTGGCAACCATCCAAACATCCTGTGGGAAGACCTTAACTAAGACAATGCAGCAAGTTGCTGAGGGTAAAGCCGACATCTCGGCGTCACCTTTCATTCTTAATTTCTTGATGAAGCGGGGACTGGGACCATACGCGGGCTTAGGTAAGGAAAAAGGCGCTGAACTGGCGAATAACCTCAGAGTGCTTTACAGTTATGATATTGCAACATTCTACCTGGTGGCTTTTGCGTCAAAGGGGATCGATAGTTGGGATAAGCTCAAAGGTAAAACCATTTTCAATGGACCGCCACGGGGTGGTGCAACGACCACTGCAAAGGCAATTATAAGAATTGTAACAGGCATGAAAGAGGGTGGTGGTTACACAGCAAAGCACGTTTCTTGGCCTCAGGCAGACTCAATATTTTTGGATGGTGGCGTTGCTGCCTCAGTCCGTCCAGGTAATAACCCGCCCACATGGATTCCGATCTATGAAGCTGCCGGTCAGATCAATATTGTTTCTGTACCGAAAGCAATTTGGGAAGGTAAAGGTTTCCAAAAGTTGGCCAATGGGCCGGGAGCAGTTCCAGTTAAATATACGATTAAAGATCTTAGCTGGGGTAAAACTAAGGTCATATCGGAAGATGGATTTTATCGTAGTTTGGCTCAACAAGCGGGTGACGTTGTAAACAAGAACATGTCAAATGCGCTAGCTAAGAAACTAACTGCCGCTTTTATTAAAGACATTGATGAATTGAAAAAGAAAACTCCTTGGGCTCCTGGTGCCGAGTATGGAAACACGGATGCGAAGCGAATGGGTTTCTGTGGCCCAGTCGGTGTAAAATTCCATCCCGGAGCCATTGAGGCTTGGGAGGAAGCAGGTAGAAAAATTGCAGATTGCGCTAAGCCGTAAATCTACTTTTCATTTGATACTGCATGAAGGAGACCACGTTTCGAAACTGTGGTCTCCTTCTCGGTGTCTGCGATATCAGGCTCTAATTTGAAAATTGAGCCTAATTGAGCCTGACAATTTTCGAGCAAAAGGCATTTTATAGGCTCGATTGCGGCGAATCGGCACCTACCATTTTCGGGAATTTTTTATATGTCTGAGTTGCAATCAGATTCAACTGACCCTTGGCAGCGTTTGGCTCTCATTTTGGGGTTTATTTTAGTTGTCATGGGGTTGGCAAATAACCTTCCCAACATTCCTGGCTTGTTAGAGAGCGTCCAAGCTATACCTGGGCTAGGTGAACTTCCCCGATTGAGTAAATATAACCCGGAATTTTTTTACCCCCTTACATTTTTTCTAATGATGCTTATTTCCCTATTAGGAGCTTCATTCGCGCGGGATGGGTTTGCGAAGGCAAAAGCCAGAGGCTTTATGGGCCTTGGATTAGACATATTTATGATCGTCGTAACTGTGGTTATTTCAATCACGTATTTGGTTGAGCATGATCAAGTGTGCCTCATAGACCAGATCTCTGGGGAGAGGGCGCGTCTTTTGGCAGCAGATGCGGCGCGAGCACAAGAGTATATGGAAGCTTTTGGTACCGCCATCGAACAAGAGCTCCCGGATTGCCAAGTAAATAGTGGAAGTTGGATCCTCCCAATACTGTTGGTGAGTATCGCAGTTTATTTTCTTTACATAATCAAAGTTTGGGGTTTTCCAATAGTTGCTGTAGCTATTTTCGTAGCCAGCTACACCGTAATCTCTTCTGCCGCATGGTACTTCGATTGGACTGATAATGCCTATTTGACTACAGCTATTGGAACTGTTGAAGATGGTGTCAGAAATTCTCGAGCAGCTGTAGAAGGTGCCAGAAATGCCCTAATTCTTGATTCAAACGGCTTACTGGGTCAGTTTTTGGGCATCACTGTTAATGTGGTCTTTCCATACGTCGTACTGGGATCGTTGTTTGGAGTATCTGCGGGGGGGCAGGCGCTAATAAAGTTCGCAATTATTATCACAAGTAAATTACGAGGCGGGCCCGCCCACGCGGCGATAGTTGGATCAGCGACTTTTGGAACAATATCAGGTGGACCTGTAGTTAACGTGTTAGGCACAGGCACACTTACAATCCCGATGATGATGAAAAGTGGGTTTAGACCAACTTTTGCAGGAGGTGTTGAGGCCGCAGCCTCGACAGGAGGGCAAATCATGCCGCCAGTCATGGGAATAGCAGCATTCGTATTGGCTGCCCTATCTTCCGTTCCATACTCTGAGGTGATAGTGGCTGCCTTCATTCCTGCCGTTGCTTACTTCTTCAGCCTATTTTTAATGGTAGTTTTTGAGTCTCGGCGCGTTGGAATGCAGCCTGTCGGAGATGTTACTGACGAGCAGAGGTTGACCAAAAGAGATAAAATAAACCTGCTCATGATTATTGGGCCTATCCTACTAATCCTTGTCCTACTTTTGAGCAAAAAAGATACGATTGGTGATGGGGCCTTGGGCTGGTTAATGGGCTTCACGCCGGGAACGGGTGAACCATTACCCTGGTTTTTACAAGTTTATCAAAACGCCGCCGGTGACCCGGACTCAACCGGGTTTTGGGCCGTTATGCTTCTTATTTGCTTGATGTTTCTAGATCCGGAAATTCGAAAAGCGCCGGGGAAAGTCTTGAGAGCTTTGGCGGAAGCCGGAAGATTTATATCAGAGCTATTCTTGTTATTGTTAGCAATTGCGGTGATCGATGTTTGCATAAACTATACGAACTTTACTGGGATCCTGACCGTGGATGTCCTGAACTGGTTAAAAACAGCAGACTCCTTTGTCATATTTGGTCACCAGTTTAGCTTGGATGGCGCAGTTTATCTCATGCTAGCCCTCATAATTGCTATGATAGCAACCATATTGCTTGGTATGGGGATGCCTACGCTGCCCGCTTATGTAAACGTGGTCCTTATTATTGGACCTTTGTTGGCAGCTCTCGGGACGTCGTTTTTTACCGCCCATATGTTTGTGTTTTATTTTGCTGTGGCTTCGGCGATAACGCCACCCGTAGCTATCGCCGCTTTTGCAGCGTCAACAATTTCAAAAGCAGAGCCATTGGCAACAGGTTTTGCCGCTGTGCGAACGGGAATTGTTGTTTTCACTATACCGTTTGTCTTCGCATTTTATCCGGAAATACTTCTAATAGAGCAGGCACAAATAGCTCAATCTTTGGATGGATCTAGCGGCGGAAAGTCTTATTTGCCAGGTTATGACGGGTCTGTTTCATTTGGCCCATTGTCGTGGTTATTGGTGAAGTTAGTGATCTCTCTTTACCTTGTCGCAACAGCATTGAGTAGATTTGATGCCAAAAGCATCTCTCTGATTGAGGTTGCTATTCGTATTATTTTGGCCGTTGCAATCCTAATAAAAGTTTCCGATGTTTCGAACTATGCCCTCGGTCTTTCTTTAGTTTTACTCGCAATTCACCACATCCATAGCAGGTTCGGTAAGCCAAAAAAATCCAGTACTTAGAAGATAAACGGCCCGAGCATTTATGCGACGATTCGGTGTAGATGACTTATAAAAGAAGGTCACCGTCTGGCAGCTGCTAAAGCCCAAGCCCACCTTTTTCAATAATGAAGTCCGCAACTTCCTGAACGCCGTCCATCGCCTTCAAATTCGCAAAAATGAAGGGTTTATCTCCCCGCATCTTAGAAGCATCACGGTCCATCACGTCAAGATCCGCACCGACAAGGGGGGCAAGGTCGATCTTATTGATGACTAACAGATCAGAGCGGGTGATCCCGGGCCCGCCCTTACGAGGAATTTTATCGCCTGCTGAAACATCAATGACATAAATCGTAATGTCCGCCAGTTCAGGTGAAAAAGTTGCTGCCAAATTATCGCCGCCGGACTCGATAAAAACGATGTCGAGGCCGGGGAACCGAGTGTTCATCTCGGCCACGGCGGCTAGGTTCATCGAGGCATCTTCGCGAATGGCGGTGTGCGGACAGCCACCCGTTTCTACTCCCATAATCCGCTCCGGCACTAAAGCGCCCGACCGGGTAAGGAACTCGGCATCTTCTCGCGTATAAATGTCATTGGTAATGGCTGCCGTATTGTAATCGTCCCTGAGCATCTTACATAGGCGGTCGAGAAGAGCCGTCTTGCCTGTGCCTACGGGCCCGCCGATACCGACGCGAAGGGGTGAGGTTGTGGTCGTCATGATCTAAATAGCCTTGTATATTGCATTTCATGTTGAGCCGATGTCCAGTCAATCATCGGGACGGCGCTGCCTAAATCCTCGAGCGATTGAACGGCACTATTTTCTGCAACCTCGGCCACAAGTCCCTGTAATTGGGCAAGAATGCGTTGACCTGCCGTCTGACCTAAAGGGATGAGCCGGACGCCGGCGGAGATTAAATTTGCGGCCACCCCATGCAGGTAGGCAGTTAATGTGTGAGCCAGCGATATGCCCGCAGACCCTGCAGCTAGTGCTACCGCTACTGGATAGGACACGGTGATTTCTGTTTGGGTCAAGAGTGAAGTCCAGCGTTCCAGTTCAGGTGTTGGCCACGCGGCAGAGACCGCATCAATGAACGCTGCACCTTGAGCTTCATTTTCTAACGCCAATTCTGCGGTTCCGCGATAGGCTCCGGCCAGTTCAGCGGTGGTCTTCAACGCGACCTCATCGCCGTCGCGCACGGCCCGCCAGGTCACTGCCAGTAAGATAGAGTCAGTGCCGCCCGTGCCGTACATCAAAACGCCCTCAATCCAACGGCGCAGCGTTTCCTCATTTGTGACTTGGCCGTTCTCGACAGCGAATTCGATGCCATGAGAATAGGCATAGGCCCCGATCGGAAAGCCGGGCGACATCCAGGAAAGCAGTTGGTAAAGCCCGCTGGGTGTGATCGGTTCAGGGGGCATGGGAGCGATCCTCGTAATCCTCATGGTCATGACCGTGAGACTCGGCATATGCCCCGGCCTCTGGGTCGAACGGGGCATTGCTCCGGGTCACCTCTGCCCCTAAGAGGTTCACCATCTCTGCGAGCACATGGTCGTAGCGAATGCGTAGTCCCTCTCCGGACAGTATCTGAACCGGCGTATGGCGGTTGCCCAGATACCAGGCCACCTTGGCTGTCGCTTCCCCGTCCCGGCAAAAAATGTCGAGCACGTCTTCCTCGGCTGCGCGGACACGGATATGGACGTCATCCTCCAGTCGCAAGCCATCTCCATCGCGGATCCGGGCTGTTTCCGCGAGATCCAAGAGAAAATCCTCTCCGCTATCATCGGTCAGTTTGAGACGGCGACGGTGCCGGTCATCAAAGGCCAGTGTAACGGTAGCCGTTGCCGTTTCCTGGCGCCATGTCCCCGCCGGTGCGATATCCCGCGCGCGCCGCATCAGAACAGAAAATACCGTTGGGCCATGGCCAATTCTTCGGCTGGTGCACAAATGAGCTGTTCGCCATCCGCGCGGACCTCATAGGTTTCGGGATCGACAAACATGTCCGGTGTTGCGTCGTTGAGAATCATATCTTTCTTGGTAATGGTTCGGGTGCCGGACACCGGCAGCACATCCTTGGCGAGTTCCAATGTTCCGCCGATCCCGGCGTTGGCGGCGGCCTTGGAGACGAAGCTCACCGAGCTTGCCTGAAGTGAATGGCCGAAGCTTGCGAACATGGGTCGGTAATAGACCGGCTGCGGTGTGGGAATTGAGGCATTGGGATCGCCCATGGCCGCCCCGGCTATGGATCCGCATTTGAGAATGAGGTCCGGCTTGACCCCAAAAAACATGGGCTTCCACAGCACCAAATCCGCCAGTTTACCGACCTCGATGGATCCGACATAATCTGCGATGCCGTGAGTGATGGCGGGGTTGATGGTATATTTGGCGATGTAGCGCTTTGTTCGTAAGTTGTCATTATCGCCAACTTCGCCCGGGAGCGATCCCCGTTGCTTCTTCATTTTATCCGCTGTTTGCCATGTCCGGATGATGACTTCTCCAACCCGGCCCATGGCCTGGCTGTCCGAGGCAATCATGGAGAAGGCACCGAGATCATGGAGAATGTCTTCCGCGGCGATGGTCTCCCGGCGGATGCGGCTTTCGGCGAAGGCCACATCCTCCGGGATCTTGGCATCCAGGTGGTGGCAGACCATCAGCATATCGAGATGTTCGTCGACCGTGTTGACGGTAAACGGCCTCGTGGGATTGGTGGATGATGGCAGAACATTGGCCTCGCCGCACACCTTGATGATGTCGGGGGCGTGACCGCCGCCGGCACCCTCTGTATGAAAGGCGTGAATGGTGCGGCCTTTGAAAGCGGCGACTGTATTCTCTACGAATCCCGACTCGTTCAGGGTGTCCGTATGGATGGCGACCTGAACATCCATTTCCTGGGCAACACTCAGGCAGGTGTCGATGGATGATGGCGTCGTGCCCCAGTCTTCGTGTAGTTTTAGTCCACAGGCGCCCGCTGCCACTTGTTCGGCCAGAGCGCGCGGCTGTGAGGCATTGCCTTTGCCGAAGAAACCAAGATTAACCGGCAGTCCATCCGCAGCTTGGAGCATTCGCGCCATATGCCAGGGGCCTGGCGTGCAGGTCGTCGCGTTGGTGCCTTCCGCTGGTCCCGTGCCGCCGCCGAGCATGGTGGTGATGCCAGAGTATAGGGCATCATCTATTTGCTGTGGGCTGATCCAGTGGATATGAGCATCGATGCCCCCCGCCGTGATGATCCGGCCTTCGCCGGCAATCGCTTCGGTGCCAGGGCCGATGATGATATCAACCCCTGGCTGGACATCGGGGTTCCCGGCTTTGCCGATGGCGGCGATCTTGCCGTCCTTGAGTCCGATGTCGGCCTTGACGATTCCCCAGTGATCAACAATCAGTGCATTGGTGATGACTGTGTCAACGGCGCCGCCGGCCCGGCTCACTTGCGACTGGCCCATGCCATCCCGGATAACCTTGCCACCGCCAAACTTGACTTCTTCACCGTAAATGGTGCGGTCATCCTCCACCTCGATGATTAGGTCAGTATCCGCCAAGCGGACCTTGTCCCCGGTGGTCGGGCCGAACATGGCTGCATAAGCGCCCCGCTCTATTTCATATGCCATCGTCTAAAACTCCAACTTGCCCTCGACCATGGCATTGAAGCCATGGATTTCGCGGCCGCCTGCGTAATCGATTAGGGTAATCTCGCGGGATTGGCCGGGCTCGAAACGGACTGCGGTCCCCGCAGGAATATCGAGCCGTTTGCCAAGCGTCGAGCTCCGATCAAAATTGAGTGCCGTGTTGGTTTCGAAAAAATGATAATGAGAGCCAACTTGGACCGGACGATCCCCCGTATTGGTGACCGTCAAAGACGTGGTTTCCCGACCCTCGTTGAGAACCAACACACCTGCCGCAGGAATGATCTCACCTGGTTTCATCCTTTCCTCCTAACGGATTGGGTTGTGTACGGTCACCAGTTTGGTCCCGTCGGGAAAAGTGGCTTCCACCTGAATTTCGGGGATCATCTCTTCGATGCCGTCCATAACATGGTTGCGGCCAATGACCGTCGCCCCGTCTCTCATCAAATCAGCTACTGAGGTGCCGTCGCGTGCCCCCTCGACCACATAGTCACTAATCAGGGCTATGGCTTCGGGATAATTCAATTTAACACCGCGCGCGAGACGCTTGCGGGCGACTTCCGCCGCCATTGCTATCATAAGCTTGTCCTTTTCCCGGGGGGTCAAATTCATACAATTTCTCCTTTTCGATCAATCTCTTCCTACATATCCCAAAGGCGGGGCATTTTGGCTGGCAGGCCCGCCGCCGCATGCCGGAAATTCTGCCAAAACCAGCCAAAGGCTGTCCGCAAGGGAAGGGCCTCCCGCCCTAACCAGCGAACGATGAGGAGGCCGTTTACCAGAGTTGCAGAAGATTTCACCTCATCCCCTGAGCATGCGATGAGGTCACGTGCCAGGTCAAGGTGCCCGGATGCATCCGGGCCGATATAGACCGCCGTTGCTATTGCCGCGGCGCCATCAAACCCGGCGGGGTGGTGGAGGGGCCCGTTCTTGATCTTGTCCAACAAAAGGGTGTCGGCCCAGGCGAGACGATTTTTGTGGTTGATCCGCCAGGCCTCACGCAAAAACCCGTGCTCAAAAGTTTCGCCACTTCCCCGGCGGCCGAGAACAATGATCTCGCCGGCAAGGACCTGGGCATCCGGGGCGGCGTCAATCCGCGTGATCCGGTCAAGACGGGCACCATCGAATAGGATGGTTTCCTGGGGAAGATATTCAAGCCAGGTATCGGGCGCTGCGGTTAGGGCCACGTTGATTTGTGCATCGCGTCCGGCGGAGCGGTAGATTTTCTCCGCCGCTTGGGCGGCAATCATGGCGCGGGCGCGCTCATGTACTGTGGCTGTGACGGCAATTTTGTCGCCGCCGGTGAGCCCGCCTGACGTGGTGATAACGGTGGCTTGAGGGATATCCTCGAAAGCCGGAGCGGGAAACAATACCCGAACAGGGTCGTGGTGATAGAGATGATCAAGGTGCGTGCGGTTGTCGCCATGCTTGAATCCAATCTCGGCCCGACCATCGACCTGAATGACGGGATCGGCGATTGAAGATATCTCTGGCTTGGCGTCAAATTGTGAGATAGCGGCGAACATCTTCCTCTACCATGTTGCTGCCTGCACCATAAAGAGCGACTTCGCCCCGGTCCATGACGACGTAGTCATCCGCGAGATCCCGGGCGAATTCGAAATACTGTTCAACAAGTACAATCGCCATTTCTCCGTTATCGCGAAGATATGTGATCGCGCGGCCGATGTCTTGGATAATTGATGGCTGAATACCCTCGGTGGGTTCATCGAGCAAAAGGAGCTTCGGACGCGTGATCAAAGCGCGCCCTATTGCAAGTTGCTGCTGCTGACCGCCAGAGAGGTCTCCCCCGCGCCGCGCCATCATTTCCTTGAGCACAGGAAACAACTCATAAATCTCGTCGGGCACAGTCCGCTCCGACTTTGGAAGGCAGGCGAACCCTGTCTCCAGGTTTTCTCCCACCGTAAGCAGTGGGAATATCATGCGTCCTTGGGGCACATAACCGACGCCCGCAGCCGCAAGGACATGCGGAGGTGGCGTTTCGATGTCTTGCCCATCTAGCCGGTAGACCCCGGACGTCCGGTGATGGGCGCCGGAAATAGCCCGCAGAAGGCTGGTTTTGCCCACCCCGTTGGTTCCCATGACGCAGGTAACCCGGCCCTGCACCG
>NHHQ01000041.1 GCA_002170915.1 Rhodospirillaceae bacterium TMED167
GATGCGAAATCCACCCCGTAGAGTTGCGCGTCCGTAGGGGTGCCGCCGCCGCCAAACCCAAATAACAATCGACCTTTCGCCATTTGGTCAAGTTGCGCGAGCTCTGTCGCCAGGCGCACGGGATGGCTTTGATACAGAACTTCAACGCCGGTGCCGAGTTTGATATGTGAGGTTTCCCCGATCGCGCGAGCGATGATTTGCTGGGGCGCCGGTAAGGGTTCCCAAGGCGACGTGATATGCTGTCCGATCCATACCTCAGCAAATCCACAAGCGTCGGCATGGCGGATGACATCCAAGTTCCAATCGATGGCTTCTGACAACGGGCGGTCTGGTTTAGTGGCCGGTTGCAGGAACATACCGAGTTTCATGACTGTTTGGCCTCTCATCCGAGCGGATTTTGGTGCTGGCCGCTGCTCCAGCATCTTTACTCTAGTTATTATGTCAGGTGCCGACACTCCCGTGCCATTCCCCTAAGCAAATTGACATAGTGAGAAGTAGCAGTAAGGGTCGGTTCCGGCAATCTCAAGCGTTTGAGAAGAAGAGGTATTATGACCTCCAGCTGACGTTTCCCTCCAAACCTAGGAAAGTTCAGGGCATATTTTGGATAGGGTTTTTAATTTCACGAGCGATACACCCGACTATAGGGCCAATAGATTGGAGACGCTGTGAACGTAATTCAATCAATTCCATTTTTCTTCATTTCAATGTCTTGGTAGTAGAAACGTCGATTCAAAAAAATTTTTCTTTAAACTAGTCAAAAACTAGCCAAAATATTTGCAATTATAATGCCTCAATAGCAAAATCGTTAGTCCCTGAATACATAAGAAAACCGCCATGCAACCAAATTTTAGACCTTTTAGATTGGGTAATGCCCCATATTTTTTGGTGTATATCTCTCTCTTTTTTATCACCACCCCATCCTATGGAGCGGAGAACTTGGCGCCTTGGGATCTTTACCCAAAAGGACTAACGTTTGATGTGAAGAGAAACGGTGACCATGTTGGCCACCACTCCGTGGCCTTCAAACAGATCGGGAAGGCCGAATTTCATGTCAACACAGTTATGAATGTTACGATAACGCTGCTATCTATCCCTGTTTATCGGTATAGATATATCTCGGAGACCGCATGGCAGGACGGTCAGATGATCCGTTTGATGGCGGAGCAGGATGATGATGGAGACGTATCGGGTATACGTGCGGTCCGCCAGGATCAGACTTGGACTATCACCGGACCAGAGGTTCGAGTTCAATCGCAAAANAAACTCTATCCAACCAATCATTGGCATGCTGGTGTGGTAACGCAGACAGAAGTTTTGGATACGTTGACGGGCAAAATCACGGACGTGACGATCACACCAGGAGAGGTCGAACGCATCAAGGCCCAGGGCCGCTCGGTGAACGCCACTCCTTATCGATACACAGGCGGCATCGAGGTTACGGTGTGGTATGATCAGGCCGGTCGATGGGTCAAAATGGCATTTGAAGCCGGAGAAGGCTCAGAGATGGAATATTATTGCGTTGAATGCGGACTCTCGGCGGATGACTAAGGTCGCTTGGGTCACTGGCGCTGGGAAAGGACTTGGGCAACAAGTTTCGCTGCAACTTGCGGCGGGCGGTTGGTGCGTTGTTGTCACCTCTCGGACGGCAGACGATTTGCAGGCCCTCGCGGCCGACGCGCAACATCTTGCCGGTTCTATTCATCCTTTTCCAGCGGACATCATCGACCGGGACGGGATAGACTGCTTGGTGGCAACGATCGAAGATCAGATCGGCCCACTCGATCTCGCAATCCTAAATGCAGGCACCTATCTCCGGTTCGGCTTGGAAGACTTCTCCGCCGAGCGGTTCGCTCATCAGATGGCAATTAATGTTAATGGAACGGTAAACTGTTTGAGCCCTGTGTTGAAACGGATGAAAAACCGTCGCCAGGGGCAGATCGCGGTCGTATCCTCTTTAAGCGCCCACCGGGGACTTCCTATGGCCTCTGCCTATGGCGCCTCCAAGGCCGCCTTGACGAACATGTGCGAGGCTCTCAAACCGGAATGTGACGTCCACGGCGTTGGATTGTCCGTCGTTCATCCTGGGTTTGTGCGGACGCCGCTGACCGATCAAAATGAGTTCCCGATGCCCTTCTTAATGTCCGCAGACGACGCTGCCCGCAGGTTGATCAACGGATTAAACGAGCGAAAATTCGATATCTCGTTTCCGACCCGNTTCGCGTTGCTAATGAGAGGCTTACGCTGCCTCCCAGATGCTGTATATTTTTGGCTCACTCGACGGATGGTTCAGAAATGACGAAGGATAATGCATTTGATGCCTATCGCGTCTATCTTGAGACCCTAACGGCTCGGGATGTTTCTCACCTTAGCGACTACGTTTCGCCAGATGTGCGGTTTTGCGACCCCTTTCATGATGTGAGAGGTGTCGGTGCAATGGTGGCCATATTTTCCAGATTATTCAGTACGGTCCAAGGTATCAGTTTTAGGGTGCAAGAAAGTGGTGGCCATGGCTGTTTTTATTTTTTTAGGTGGATCTTAACCGGCACATTAAGGGGTAAAAAATGGACGGTCGAGGGTGTTACACTGCTCGAGTTGCGCTCAGACGGGAAGATTATTTCTCATCGTGAATATTGGGACGCGGCGTCCCAGGTTTACGAGAAATTCCCGCTCATTGGGCCGCTATTGCGTATTCTTCGCGCTCGAATNGCGACGNATTAACCGGCTCGTTTTCAGCCCGTTGAAAAGAAATAGTGATCTGGCCGAGTTCAATGCCAAACTTGCTCATGCGTGCCCGGTTAAGGAGAACACCGCCAGGCTGCAGAAACATCCAATCGTCCAGCGTTACCTTGATACTGCTCCCACTACCGCGTTTAAGATCAAGGACGTAAGTCCAATGAAGTGTATTGCCAGAAGCTATCCCCTTGGCAGTGCCGATCACATCGTCTGCTCGGCCCTCGTACGTNCCGTCTGCTAATTTTTTAATGCGCCATTGGCGAAAACTTTTTTCCCCGTCATCGAAAAGAAAATCTTCGTCCAATATCAACGTGGTGCCATCCCATGTCCCGGTTATATCCACGACAAACTGACGCCGGACGGTGCCAAACCTGTCTTCGAACAAACCCCATGCGCGGGTTTTGCCTTGAAAATACTCCTCCAACATAAACTTAGGGGATTTATTCGTAAAATCGTCTGGTGTCATTGCCATACATCCTGTGAGGCCCAAAAGGACCATCACGGTTATTGTTATTCTTNCTAATACGTCTCTCATTTTAGTCCGAGGAATCTCTTATCGTGGTTTTAACCCGTTGCTGAATAATCGTTAATTTCGCCTGGCTGAGGGGATATCCCCAGATCAAACAAATTGACGCTATTTTTAATACGACAGGTAGCCCCGCGTAGATCAGCGTGAGGGCCATCAAATCATACTTTTCCGGATTGCCGGGTTCCGGCGTTCCCAGCCAGTCCAACAGTGGGAAGGCAATGCCCACCGACGCCGCCAATGCCAGTTTGGTGGACATACTCCAAGCCGCGAACATGATCCCCGTCCGGTCCCTCCGCCTTCTAAAATATTCATATTCCGCAACGTCAGCCTGCATGGCCGGTGGCAGGGCTAGGTCAGCTCCAAGACAAACCCCGGTCAGGAGCACAACGATCCCAAACAGGAGAACATCACCTGCCTCTAAGACAGGCACCACCGCAAAAGTGACCGACGCCACAACCATCGCAACGCACCAAATCCGGTGCTTGCCATGGCGATGGCTCAACCGTATCCAAACAGGCATGCCTACGATGCCGGCCAGAAAGTAGAGCAAGGTCAATACACCCTGGGTGAACTCATCCGCCCCGATAACGTGCTCCATATACAAGATAAATAGTACTGCCGGGATTCCGTTGGCAAGACTATTAACGAACCATCCCGCGAGCAGGCGGTTGAACGGGCCATTACCGATCAGATCTCTTATTGACGGTAACAGGGGATCCTGTCCGTGCAAGGGACGGGGGACGGGTTCGGCGACTGTTCCCAGCAGAAGACAGAATACGACGGCACCCGCCACAACAATGCCCCATCCTGTCATCGCNAGGGCGCTGATGCCACCGGCGCCGGTGGCCGCCGCAACAGCAGGGATCACACCGGCAATTAGAATACCCGCCAGCATAAAACTCTCACGGATACCGGTTAACCGGGCGCGTCTGTCATAGGCCGTGTGGAGGTCCGCGCCCCAAGCCAAGTAGGGGATATTGATTAAGGTCCAGCCAAAATAAAGCACGGACGCCCAGGCCGCGAGATAGAGCGCGCCTGCATCCTCCGATGGGTTGAGTAGCAGCAGCACGCCGAGCGCACCCACGAGGGCGCCCAGGGCAATAAGCGGCTTGCGCCGGCCGACCGGGCTTTTTAGCCGGTCAGAGACGGCTCCAATGATCGGATCGGTGATGACATCCACAAAGCGTGCCGCGAACAGGGCCGCCCCGGTGGCAGTCAAACCCAAGCCAAGGTCTTCGGCGTAGACCGGTGGTAGATGGATTAACAACGGGATTGTCGGCATGCCAAGTGCAAAGGCCGCCGCGCCGTAGCGGACATCACGCCCGCCCCCCGCGCTGGTCCATCGCTTCATCTAAAGTTTACGCATCAAAAACTGCCCAACATTTGTGGCACCTGATCGGAATCCCGCAGAAGTATAGTCGAGATAATATTCCCACATCCGTTTAAAGCGCTCATCGAATCCAAGGGACTGGATGGTAGACCAGTGGCGTTGGAATTCAGCCTGCCACAGGTCGAGTGTCCGGGCGTAATCGGGGCCNAACATAAACCCGTCGTCGAGCGTCAACCCGGCACCATTACTCAGTTGAGCCATTTGAAAGGGACTTAACAACATGCCGCCCGGGAAAATGTAACGCTGAATAAAATCCACTGTTTTGCGGTAGGCCGCAAAGTCTTCGTCTGGCACGGTGATGACTTGGATCATTGCGGCGCCGCCCCGCCGGAGACACCGTGACACGGTCTGAAAGTATCCCGGCCAGTAATCCTCTCCGACGGCCTCCAGCATTTCAATTGATACAATGTGGTCGGCTTGATCTGTAAGATCGCGATAGTCTCTGAGCTGGATATCGACGAGGCCGGACAGTCCCGCTTTTTTCATTCGTGCCTGCGCGAAATCGTGCTGTTCACGGGAAATCGTAATCGCGGTGACCCGGGCGCCCGTCTCCCGGGCGGCAAACTCAGCAAAACCGCCCCAGCCACATCCAATTTCGATCACATGATGATGAGATTGAACATCGAGTTTATCAAGAATACGCCGGTATTTGCATGCCTGGGCTTCGGCTAGCGTCATATTTTCCCGATCATAAAGTGCGGAAGAGTAAGTGATTGACGGGTCAAGCCAGATCTCAAAGAAACGGTTTCCCAGATCATAATGTTCCGCGATGTTTTTCCGGCTGCCGCCGCGGCTGTTGCGGCGACGGCTGTGCTGCACGGCACTGAGCGCCCGGACAAACAGGTTGCCGGACAGATTTGCATCAAGCGGCCCGGCATTGGCAGTTCCGAAGTCAAAGACGTCCCGCAGCGACGGCGTACTCCAGTCTTCGGCAAGATAGCCTTCTGCCAAACCCAAATACCCCCCGCTTACCATCCGGCTGATGGCTTTCAGACTGTTAAGATAGATCGTGGCATCTGGTCCCGGCTGGTCCGAATCGTGGACAACCTGACGACCGCCTTTGAGGACGAAGGTGATGCGCCCTTTTCTAATCGACCGGGTTAATTTTGAAGAACTATAGCTCAGCAGGGCTGTCCGAAGGGCGTGTGCCGCTTTTCCTGAGGAACGATCCAGAATNGCGGAAATCGGACGAAGAGCAATGGACATATTATTACCTATATAATTACAGTGGTCGTCGATAGGCCGAGCGTTTCTTTTCCACATTTTCTCCTGGTTTATGTGGAAAATAGGGCGCTTTCTTCAGCCAAAGACGAACGGCCTCAATGTGAATACCAGCCATTACCTTGAGGGTCATGAGCGGAAATTTCAATGCCATTTTGATCAAAACCGCATCGCTGAGGGGAAGATGGTCGCCATGGAACGACGCCGCTAAGAGAAGACCGCCCTCATCTTCCTCCCGAATGACAACCCTGACTTTCTCGCCGGGCGGTTGAAGACGGAATTTATAGCTGCACGCCATCGGCACGAAAGGCGAGACATAAAAATCCTTGGCACAATTTTGTTTGATGACTTTTGTGGGCGGCCCAGTGACNGGAAGTACATAAGCGTGCCGCTCTTTAAACGTGTTATGCACTTCGTAGATGACCGCAGCGAGTTGATCTGACGCGTCATAGCAAAAGAAAACTGTCAGCGGGTTGAAGACGTAACCCAAAATACGTGGATAGCATAGCATGCTGACCCTGTGCGCCGCGTGCGTCAGGCCAGCCTGGGTGAGCTCTGCTGTGACCCATGATCGTATATCTTGGCCATCGCCGTGNTCCCTGTCNTGAATGGAGTAGAATCCGCCCTGATTATAGGACAGCCATTTAAGATTGCGGGTTCTCTCCCGCAGGTCATCCAGGTCGACGAGCAGAGAAAATACCCCATAGGAAAGACGGTGCTGGCGCGGCCGTAGCCGCTCATGGACCACCCTTCCCTGATAGATGCCTGCAGTAATGTTGGTCACGCAGCTAAGTCCTTTTTGCTTACACCCCTGTAAATACGGGCCGACTCATTCTCTACCTGCCACGGTCGTTTTACCCCGCCCAGTTCTTCAGCTACGGCAAGACCTGATTGAAGGGCGTCCTCGTGAAACCCCGCCCCGAAATAGCTGCCGCAGAACCAAGTGTTTCTGGTTCCCTGGAGCTGCCATAGATCTTTTTGCGCATTCCAAGAGGCAAGGTCAAAAAAAGGATGTTGATAGTCGAACGATCGATGAACCGTAGTTGGGTTGGGTTCGCGGACTGGGTTCACCGATACAAAAAGCGGGTGCCGGTTGTCTAGGGACTGCAGTTTATTCATCCAGTAAGTCACACTGACCCCGGCATCGTCTTGACCCATGAAATTCCAGCTGGACCAGACCCTTTGCCGCTGGGGCATCAGGGAGGGATCGGAGTGCAAAACAACCCGGTTGTCGGTATATTGGAACGATTGCAACACTCTCTTTTCCAGAGGGGCCGGATCTGAGAGCATAGTCAGCGCTTCATCAGCGTGGGCGGCGATCACCACGGCATCGTGTTGTGTAGTGTGACCAACCGCATCGGTAATTTCGACTCCGTGGTCGAGCCGTTTTATCTTCTTCACCCCGCGTTCGACGGCGACCCGGTCCGCATAAGCAGACGTCAGCTGTTTCACGTAGGCTCGGCTCCCGCCGGTCACCGTCCGCCAAGGATACTGCCCGGTGAACTGAAGTAATCCGTGGCTTTGCAAAAATTTTAGAAAGGTAACGGCTGGCTGTTCTTTCATCTCTGCCGGCTTGGTTGACCAGATGGCGGCCCCCATCGGCAGAATGAACCGGTCNACCATGTCCCCCTTAAACCCGTGCTGGGCAAGAAAACCGCCGAGGCTCATGGTGTCATCTGGGGTCACCTGGTTTAGAAATTGGACCGCTTGGGCAAAAAAACGCTTGATGTCCACCACCATCCGCCAATACCGAGGGGCGACGATATTCCGGCGTTGTCCCAGCATAGCGTTCAACGATCCACTACCATATTCAAACGAACCGTTGTCGGTAGAAACGGCAAAAGACATATCACTGGCCTCGGTCGGAACCTCCAAATGCGCGAACAAGGCCACCAGGTTTGGATAAGTTTCATTGTTGTAAACAATGAAACCAGTATCAACAGGCGTCTTCGTCCCGGCTGTTTCAACATCGACGGTGTTAGAATGACCGCCGATTCTTGTTTCTCGTTCAAATATGGTGACCGAATGAGCCTGGCTCAACAGCCAGGCAGCAGACATGCCCGCAATTCCACTACCAACGATGGCAATGTCGAGCTGAACTTGGCCAGAGGACTGGTGCTTGCCAGCAGGATTTTCGGTGGCAAAATTCATATCTACGCCCTGTTTGGAGGTTTTATTTTTTTCGTTTTAAATGTAACACCATTATAGCTTTCTAGTTACGCTCTAAACAATTGAGCGGATCAAACTTTTTTATAGGGTGATCCACAGGGATAGAGCCGCCGTAAAAGGAATATGATCTTTGCACAAGAAAACGCTATTGAAGCAGCTCCAAATCAGTGGATTTCGTCATTTCAGGCGGTACCAGATTTGTCTCGGCGCCCGTTTCATATGAACGGAATGGCTTCGACACCCTCTAACACTGCGAGAGATCACAGCAAACTGCTCCAATCGGTGGCTGCTTGTCAGGACACTGACGCATTTAAACTATTGTTCGACTGGTATGCTCCTCGAATAAAGTCCGTGATGCGCCGGCAAGGCGTCAATGAAGTGACGGCAGAGGAACTNTCTCAGGAAACGCTTCTCATGGTGTGGCGCAAGAGCCATCTTTTTGATCCGGCGAAAGCCGCCCCATCCACATGGATATTTGCCATTGCCCGAAATCTGCGGATCGATCGGTTTCGAAAAGAAAACCGGCCAGAGTTGGATCCTAATGACCCGGCACTCATCCCTTCAGCCGAACTCCAGGCAGATGAAGCTCTTGAAATAAAGGATCGCGAGGAACTGGTCCGCAAATGCTTAAGGTCATTACCGGACGATCAAAAAGAAGTGGTCCGGTTGTCTTACATAGAGGGTCTTGCTCACCCGGAGATCGCAGAACGCTTGGGGATCCCGTTGGGCACGGTGAAGTCCCGGTTGCGCCTCTCTTTCCAAAAATTACGCCCCATGCTGAGGAAACTGATATGAGTTCCCATCACCCCGATAAAGATTTGTTACTGAGCTACAGCGCTGGCTCCCTGGGCGAAGGATGGAGCTTGGCTGTTGCCACGCATCTCGCCTATTGCCCAACCTGCCGGTCCTCCGTCGAGTCCGCCGATGATCTCGGTGGCGCTCTGTTGGATGATGAGATGCCAGAGGCATTATCTCCAGGTTCTTTCGAGGCCATGCTGGAAAAAATCANGACGCCAGTGCCGCCAGAACCAGTCGCTGAATCAGTTATATCGCCTGTCCTGAAAGCGCCCTCGGATACATTAGTCCCTCAGCCTCTTCGAAACTATCTTGGGGGCGGGCTGGAGTCTATTCCTTGGAAACCCATTGGCGGAGGTGCCCAGCAGCATCTAATTCCGACGGCCGATGACAGTCAGGTTAGACTGCTCAAAATACCGGCATGCCAGCCCGTCCCCGAACATACTCACGGCGGCCGTGAACTTACCCTGGTTTTGGCTGGCAGTTTCAGCGATGAGGCAGGGCGCTTCGGTCCGGGCGATTTGGAAGACGTGGATGAGGCAACCACGCACCAACCTGTTGCAGGGGTAGGAGAGGTCTGTATTTGCCTTGCTGTAACCGATGCCCCCCTAAAGTTTTCAGGCCTCCTGCCGCGTTTATTCCAGCCATTTAACGGTATTTAGACGCAATGGATGTCTGCGCCCACTGACCCACCTGCCATGAGAATCCACCTTCAAAGTAGGCGAGACAAGTGATCCAGACATACATTCTTGGCTTAAACTAAATATAACAAAGCCTAATTACACGCCTTTTGAGGAGATTACGTGACATGCGCGCCCTGTTCCCGACCATACTACTGGCCTCCCTTGCCGTGTCCGCACCGTCGTTGGCAGAGGGAGATCCGGTGCGCGGAAAGAAAATTTTTAACAAATGTAAAGCATGCCACGCTGTTAAGGCAGGAAAGCATAAAATTGGTCCGTCCCTGTACGAAGTGATAGGCAGGAAAGCGGGGACAGCGGCCGGCTTNAAGAAGTATCGNGGTTTGAAAGGTGCGGACTGGACNTGGACGGAACAAAATCTCGATCAATACCTCACTAATCCAAAGAAATTTGTGAAGAAAAAATCCAATAAGAGATCGTCGATGGTTCTAAAGCTGAAAAAGAAAACAGATCGCGACGCCGTGATCGCTTATCTCAAATCTCTGCCCTAGTACCGTCTAGTGCTAAAAGGCGTATCTAAGGAGCAAAGCTTTGATCCATCGCACTTATAAGCTCATTATGGATGATGAGCGGAATCCATTTAACGAGCTGCCGAAAGTAATCCGCTTCCGCTTTNTGCTAATTCTCTCTTATATGTGGTCTGCGGTTTTCTCCATTTGGATCGGATCTATGTTCTCTTTGTGGCCAATGATTGTTGGGCACACGGCTGTCGCCGTCGCCATATTTTTCACCGCAGACGTCTTTAGGCTTGCCCGGGGTCAACGCAAGCGGGACTATCGCTATAAGTTTAGAGACCCGATAGATGGGTGCGCGAGATATGACGATGTTTGGGGCGGTTAGACGAGATCCTTAACCATCACCAGTGGAAAAAAATGGGACACGAGAAATCAAAGATTTTGGAAGATATAAAAAGCTCGGCAGGTCGTGGTTCGAATGGCACGGGAATGCCCACGGTCTATTATGATGGATCCTGTCCTCTTTGTGATCGGGAAATCAACTTTTATCGGACTATGGCGGGCGCGGGGGATGTCACTTGGCATGACGTGGCCCCCTCTTCTGCGAGCTATCCCACCGCCGGGCTCTCACGGAAGGCCGCCCTTAAACGCTTCCATGTTAAAACAGCAGAGGGGGCCTTGCTAAGTGGGGCAGAAGCATTTGCCCATTTATGGCTATGCCTTCCAGGCTGGCGGCTATTGGGCTCGATCACAGGTCATCGCATGGTGCTTCCGTTTGCTGAGGCCGCTTACCGCCTATTTCTGCTGATCCGGCCCGCNGTCCAGGGTCTAGCGCGAAAGGTCAGCGATGGCCAAATCTCTCCCTCAAAGTGAACGGACGTCGCTCTATCAGATTCTGACCTATGCAGGGACCATACCGTTTGCGATAGGAACGGTCTGTCTTGCAGTGGACATCAGGTCTGTGCCCTTTTTGGGTGGCACAGCCGATGCGATTGGGGCCTACGGACTAATCATAGCCTCGTTCCTCTCGGGCGCCCATTGGGGATTACACTTACACCAGACCAGTGGATGGTCGTTGTTTCTGGCTCTTATCAGCAATGTGTCGGCCATTGGCCTCTGGATCGCGTTCCTGAGCCTGGCACCGGCCGCATTTTTCATAGTTGTATCGTTTGTCTTCGTCATCCTGTTAGCAATCGATCAACGGTTGGCGACAGACGGGCTGATCAGGCAGCAATATTTTAGAACCCGTGTGGTGGTTACCTTTGTTGTCGTCTCTTTACTCATCGGTTCGGGATTAATGGTGTGACCAGCATTGCAATCGTCGGGTCGGGACTCGCGGCGTTGGCGGCGGCCCGACATCTCGCTGACGTGGCCGATGTAACGCTGTTTGAAAAGTCACGTGGCATCGGCGGTCGCATGGCCACGCGGCGGGCCGAGCCCTACAGTTTTGACCATGGCGCGCAATTTTTTACGGCCAAAACGCCTGCGTTCCAGGATTTTTTGGCCCCGTTGGAGGCCGCCGGTATAATTCAGCACTGGTGTGCCCGGTTTGCAGAGATCGATAACGGAAAGATCATCTCTCAGCGTGTATGGGATGATCAGCTTCCCCATTTTGTCGGCACCCCGGCTATGAACGTGGTCGGTAAATATATAAGCGTCGGCTTAAACATCGTCCTGGGTACACGGATTGTAAAAATCGAGCATACCGACAGGTGGCGCTTGTGGGATGATCAAGGCGTAAATATCGGAGATTTCGATTGGGTGATATCGACGGTACCGGCGGGCCAGTCGCTCGACATCCTTCCGTCGTCGGTTAGTTTTTACCCGGACATTGAGACGGTAAAGATGAAAGCTTGTTTTTCCTTGATGCTGGGGTTCGAGAAGGCATTGCCCCTCGCGTTTGACGCGGCNCATGTCGCCGGTGCCGACATCAGCTGGATCTCCGTCAACAGTTCCAAACCAGGCCGGACCGACGATTTCAGCCTTCTGGTCCACTCCACCAATCTATGGGCAGATGCGCATCTTCAAGATGCGCGGGAATCGGTCCTGGCGTATCTTTGCCGTCAGACCAGTGAAACCATCGGCCATGACGTCTCAGACGCGGCACACCAGTCCGTGCATGGGTGGCATTTTGCCAATCTCGAAAAGCAGATCGGGGCGACCCATTATCTCGATGCCGATGCCCAAATTGCCGCCTGCGGAGACTGGTGCATTCAAGGCCGCGTGGAAGCGGCGTTTACGAGCGGTCGTGCACTTGCCTCCGAAATCCTAAGGGCGCTCGGATCGTCAGGCATAGCACCTACGGACACCTTACCGCCAGGAGAAAACCATGCATAACATTGCGGTTATCGGTGCATCGGGCGCCATTGGCTGCGCACTGACGGAGCATCTGGCATGCCTCTACCCCGACGCGATGCTGATGGCTTTTTCTCGTTGTCCCAGGACATTTACGAGTCCCCGCATTACCCCCCGGGCCTTAAACTATGAGAACGAGACCGAGATAGAAGCCGCGGCCGTATTGGCGGCGGAGAGAGGTCCGTTGGATTTGGTTATTGTCGCCTCTGGTTTATTACATGACAATGAAACGATGCCGGAAAAATCTTTGCGCGATCTCTCCGGCGAGAAATTTCTCAAGCTCTTCACTGTAAATACGGTGACGCCAGCCATTATCGCCAAACATTTTATTCCCAGACTTAACACAGAAACCCCCGCCATTTTCGCCGCTCTGTCTGCTCGGGTTGGTAGCATATCAGATAACCAGTTGGGGGGATGGTATGCCTATCGTGCGTCAAAAGCCGCGCTTAATATGATCATNAAAAACTTGGCGATCGAGGCCGGTCGGCGCAACCAGGGGGCAACCATTGTGGGTTTACACCCGGGAACAGTGGACAGCGCTCTATCAAAACCATTCCAGGGCAATGTTCCCGACGGCAAGCTGTTTACGCCCGATGATGCGGCAGAAAAACTGTGCCGGGTCCTGGGTCAGTTATTGCCTCACCAGAGTGGGCTATGTTTCGCCTGGGACGGCCAGGAGATCAAGCCGTGATGGACGATGTCGCCGTCTGTTGGTTCCGCCAGGATCTAAGACTTTCGGACAACCCGGCCCTCTCGGCCGCGGCTGAGCATGCCCATGTTCTACCTGTCTACATACTAGACACGAAAAATACGGGAGCATTTGCAATCGGGGCGGCGAGCCGCTGGTGGTTGCATTGGTCGCTGCACGCTCTCAACCAGTCGCTCGGCGGAAATCTCTCGTTGTATCAAGGAGATCCTCATCAGATCTTGGAGGGTCTTGTTCATAGATTACCCGTGACGGCGGTGCACTGGAACCGTTGTTACGAGCCATGGCCCATGGAGCGGGATACCAAAATTAAATCCATCCTAGCCGAAAGAGACATCCGGGTCGAAAGTCACAACGGCTCTTTGTTGTGGGAACCCTGGGATATCAAAAAGGACGACGGCACACCCTATAAAGTTTTTACGCCGTTCTACCGGAAGGGGTGCCTGAAGACCGCCGCACCGCGCAAACCGCTTGAGGCTCCCAAAGATGTGTCCTGGCTGAGGGACGAAAACACAACCCTATCTCTGGATGAACTAGACTTACAGCCCAAGTTCAAATGGGACGAAATGCTTGCGCCGCATTGGACGATTGGTGAGGAAGGGGCAAATGACCGGTTGCAGAAATTTATCCGCACTGGATTGGCACATTATAAAGACGGCCGCAATCTGCCGGCCGAGCCTTTTGTGTCTCGCCTGTCGCCGCATCTCCGTTTTGGTGAAATCTCTCCCAATCAGGCATGGTATACGGCAACCTCTCAGGGAGATGGCAAGGACATTGACCATTTTTGCAGCGAACTCGGCTGGCGTGAGTTTTCCTACAGTCTGTTGTATCACAATCCCGACCTGGCCGAGGTTAATCTGCAAAAGAAGTTTGACGAATTTCCCTGGTCCAATGACCCGGTTGCGTTGAAAGCATGGCAGAAAGGCGAGACTGGCGTGCCGATGGTGGATGCTGGTATGCGTGAGCTTTGGCAGACTGGTTTTATGCACAATCGGGTGCGCATGATAACCGGGTCTTTTCTAATCAAAAATTTGCTTCTCCATTGGCACAATGGGGAACGCTGGTTTTGGGATACCCTGGTGGACGCCGATCCCGCTAGCAACAGCGCGAGCTGGCAGTGGGTGGCAGGGTGCGGGGCGGACGCGGCCCCCTATTTTCGTATTTTCAATCCTGTAACACAGGGTCAGAAATTTGATCCCCACGGCGACTATGTGAGACGGTATGTGCCCGAACTCGCGGCCTTGCCGAACAAATATCTGTTTAATCCCTGGGAGGCGCCGGACGCTCTGTTGCTGGAGGCGAACGTCGAGCTTGGGGTGACGTATCCCAAACCCATTGTTGATTTAAAAGCTTCCCGAGAGCGTGCCCTTGCTGCATTTAAATCTCTGTCGCAGGGTACGTAATGGTAAGTCTACGCCTCATCCTTGGCGATCAGCTGACCCAGACCATTTCCAGCCTGGAAGGCTGTGACCCGGCACATGATGTGATCTTGATGTGCGAGGTCTGGGACGAGGCGACTTATGTCAAGCATCATAAAAAGAAAATTGCCTTTTTATTCTCGGCGATGCGGCATTTTGCAGAAGAGCTCCGCTCAACGGGACATAACGTTCAGTATGTTAAATTGGACGAGGATGCCAACACGGGAACGATCGCCGACGAAGTGGCGCGTGCCGTTGACGCACATGACATCGACAGCGTTATTGTTACTCATCCAGGAGAATATCGTCTAGCTAGCGAAGTCAGACAATGGCACTCCCGGTTCAAATTGCCGGTCGAAATACGAAATGATGATCGGTTTCTGGTAACGCCCGAAGATTTCGCCAACTGGGCGAAAGAACGCCGAAGTCTCCGCATGGAGACCTTTTACCGAAATATAAGGCGGAAATATAAGCTCTTGATGGCGGGCGACGAGCCAGTGGGCGGCCAATGGAACTTTGATGCCGATAATAGAAAATCGCCGAAAAAGGGGATGGACATTCCTGCGCCTTTCAGAGTACCGATCGACAGCATCACGCGCGACGTTCTCGAGCTGGTAAGCCGACGTTTCTCAGACCACTTCGGTGATCTCGACCCGTTTCCCTTTGCGGTCACCCGGGCGCAGGCGCTGGACGCCCTCGAGACCTTTATCGACCAACGGCTGACCAGGTTTGGCGACTTTCAAGATGCCATGGTTGAGAGCGAGCCCTGGATGTTTCATGCCCATCTCAGCTTCTATCTCAACTGCGGGCTTCTTCTGCCCCTTGAGTGCGTGCAGGCGGTCGAGAGAGCTTATCATGAGAATAACGCGCCCCTTAATTCGGTCGAGGGCTTCATCCGCCAGATTGCTGGCTGGCGCGAGTTTGTCCGGGGCATCTATTGGCTGAAAATGCCTGCCTATGCTCAAGAAAACTATTTGCAGGCTGGGCGCGACTTGCCAGCGTTTTACTGGACCGCTGAGACCGACATGAACTGCGTGCGTCAGTCCGTGGAGGAAACGCGCCGAAACAGCTACGCGCATCACATCCAGAGACTGATGGTCTTGGGAAATTTTTCCCTTTTAGCCGGCATTGATCCGGGGCAAGTCCAGGACTGGTTTTTAAGCGTTTATGCAGATGCTTATGAGTGGGTAGAACTGCCTAATGTCCAGGGTATGGCCCTGTTTGCGGATGGCGGCTATATGGCGAGTAAACCCTACGCGGCGAGCGGCAGTTACATCAATAAGATGTCAAATTACTGCCAAAATTGCCGCTATTCCGTTCGCGAGAAAATAGGACCCGAAGCCTGTCCCTTTAATTATCTTTATTGGGATTTTATGGTCCGGAACCGCGCCCGTCTCGGTGAGTCCCCCCGCATGGGCATGATGTACCGATCATACGACCGCATGGATGACGGAAGAAAAATAGATATCGAGAACGATAGCCGCGCCTTTCTTGATCAACTGGACCAGAGAGCAACCTGACCCTTCCCCCGTTTAAAATGCGGCGCGACGATAGAATACCGCGGGGGCCAGATAACCAGCGAACTTCAGCTACAGCTATACAATCTGTTTTCTGCTTGATAGACGTTTTTAACCAAATGACGCTTGAGAGTATTTTTATGCCTCCACCAGATTTCGAGCTGCAACGAGCCCGTGACCTTCATAAGAACGGGCAGTTGGATGATGCGATGACGATTTATCACGATCTCCTTGCCCGAAACCCCAATGACCCCGATGCGCACCATCTATTAGGCGTCGCCTTATTCCAGCGTGGTGAGTTGCCGCGCGCAGAGCAGGAAATTCGTCTGGCGTTAGCCCAAAAGAGAGATGACCCAAACTACTTTTACAACCTTGCAAATGTTCTGCTGGCACAGGGTAAGCCAGAAAAGGCGCTCGACATATTTACGGCGGCTCTCGATCTCAACCCGGAACATATCGAATCGCTGATGGGAGGGGGAAGCATTTTATTTGCTTTGGGACGGCTCGAAGAAGCAGAGGATCTGTTCCGGAAAATAGTGGCCCTCGACCCCCATCATCATGCAGCGTTGAATAATCTCGGGGTTATCCTGGCGAGAACAGATCGCCCGGCCGAGGCAGTGACTGTTTTCAAAATTGTGATCCGTGATGCGGATGCAGCCGCCGAGGTCTTCTCAAACCTGGCTCGCGCGCTGGAAATGCTGAACGAGCTCGCAGACGCCCGTCAAATGGTGTCGAGAGCTTTGGCAAAGAATCCAGGTTTGGTCTCGGCGAGATTGGTGCACTGCCACTTGTTTCGCCGGGAGGGGAAACTTACAGAGGCGCGGGCTGCCTATGAAAATTTATTGCGGGATACGCTGCCTCCGCCTGAGAAAGTAGGCGCCCTTTACGGCTATGGTCTCACGCTCGACCAGTTGTTCGATCCAGAGGCCGCTTTTGCCGCGTTTAACGAAGCCAACAAAACTGCATCTGATACGTCCGAATTCAAGCAGCGGGATGGCCGCCGGTATCTAAAGGGTGTGGAGGCGTGCCGAAACTGGTTCACCCGCGACGTCATCGAGGCGCGGTCTCTGCCATCTGACGATCAGGCAGTCACGCCGGTCTTTTTTGTTGGGTTTCCGCGGTCCGGTACCACTCTGATGGAACAAATTCTTGCGGCCCATCCAGATGTTGTCACTACCGCCGAGAAATCCCCGCTGCAACATGTCCGTCAGAACCTCGTCAGACGCTTCGGCACAGTGCGGTCCTTCCCAGAATTTCTTGATGAGTTATCTCCCAAACACCTGGAGGGGGCCCGGGACCTGTTTTGGCAAGATGCGGAACGCCTTGTCGACTTAGCACCACATGCCGTTTTGATCGATAAGCTGCCGCTAAATATTGTAGATCTTGGCTTTGCCAATTTATTGTTCCCCGACGCAAAAGTAGTTGTCGCCTTGAGAGACCCACGAGACGTCTGCCTCAGCTGCTTTATGCAGGATTTTGGAGCGAGTGACGCCATGGCTAATTTTCTCGACATAAAGACCACGGATAAGGCCTATGCAAGCGTCATGGGTCTTTGGGGGCATTATAAAGAAGTTCTTACCCTGCCGTTTATGGAATACCGGTATGAAGACTTAGTCGAAAATTTCCATCATACGACACACCGCATTATCGACTTCATCGGACTTTCCTGGTCGGAGGACATTGAACATTACCGGGAACAAGCGGCCAGCCGCTTTATTGCTACGCCTAGTTATCGGGATGTGACTTCTCAGTTATACACCCGTGCCAGCGGTCGCTGGAGGCGGTATGAAAAGTATCTTGCAGGTCAACTGCCCGAAGCCTACGGCCTCGCCGCTAAGTTCGGTTACGAACCCTAGATTTTTTTATAGCTGGCAACGGCGCTCATATCAGCTGTATTCGAAGATTAATGGACGACATCCGATGCCAAAAAAAACAAAGCAGGCCGGAGCCCGCTCTGCAAGGCGGTTCATATCGCTTAAGCCAACCAATTCCTATCGTTAAAAATTTTTGTAATATA
>NHHQ01000042.1 GCA_002170915.1 Rhodospirillaceae bacterium TMED167
CCCAGATGAATGATCGCTTCTTCACCTGCATAGAGCCAATAACCAATACTTTTCATCTGAGGCAGCAAGCCTGTCTTTAGACCCAAAAGGTCACAATAGATAATTCGGGTTTTCTCCAAAATGTCTTTACTGATCGAAATATGGTCGGGATTTTGATTTTCATGAAGGAAACCCGGAGATAGTGACGATCAGAATCTGGCTTCCTTGCAGAGCCAGTCAACACTATGGCTTAAGATCCGGTAACATTAGATTCACCTGTTTGGCTTAACCTTGTATAACAACCAAAATAAAATCAGGGAACGTCATTATAAAACTTAAGTAGGACTTGCTGAGATTAATATGGCTGTGGTCACTTACTTTAAGGCGCTTGTGTCTGCAATCCTGAGCGTTGGAATTCTTGTTATATTGTCTTGGCAGGCTGTCTCGGCGCCTGGTTATATTGGCCAGACCAAAGTAGTCGTGAATAAAGTCTTTGGGAAATCGCTCTCGAGATCAATTCGGCAGGGAGATCGGGTATACCAAAATCAGAGGATACGGACAGGCCGAGACAGTAGCACGGACATTCGATTTCTGGACGAATCCAAGCTCATAATTGGTGAGTTATCAGATGTACTTATAGATCGGATGATTTATGACGCCAATAAATCTGAGGTTGCGGGATCACTGAGGATGTTAAAGGGCGTTCTCCGGTTTGCTTCCGCGGAGGCCGTTAAGACAAACCTCCAGGTCAAAACGCCAAGCGCCGTGCTTGGGATCCGGGGAACGGTTTTTGATATTCTGGCCTCACCTGGCGGCACTCAAGTGGCGGTGCACGAAGGAGCCGTTCAAGTTGAGTCTGCGTCGGGTACCGTTATCGTGGCAGAAGGTCAGGTCTATCAGGTAGGCCGGTCTACCACTGACGGATTTTCCACGGAGGTTTCCCAGGCAATGAAGTCAGCAGTGTCCCGCATGCTTGCTGCGGTCGGAGACAAAGGACTAAAACTGCCTTCTGAATCAAAGGCGCTCGAACCCCCCCCGAAACAAGTATTTCAGGAGCCGAAAGAACAAATCGCCGTGCTTTCCCCAACGGCGGAGGAAGCCGCTGCCCTGAAAGGCAGGGACTTGGAAAACATACTTGTTCTCGACCTTTCTTTTGGCCGCGTTATGATTGAGATGATGCCGGCTGTTGCGCCTAATCACGTCAACCGGATCAAGGCGCTTGCGCGTCAAAATTTCTATGACGGTCTAAAATTCCATAGCGTTAAATCAGGATTTGCTGCGGAGACCGGAGACCCTTCGGGCACAGGACGCGGCGGGAGCGGTCAAAAACTTAGGGCGGAATTGTCGAAAACACCATTTATCCGGGGCATCGTCGGGATGAAACGGGATGCAACCAATCTTGATACTGCGGACAGCCAATTCTTTATACTCATGGGCCGCGCGCGGCATCTTGAGGGAAAATATACGGCGTGGGCGAGGGTCATTCATGGGATGGTGCTGGTTGACCGCTTGCGCCAGGGCAGTCCGCCCAGCAATCCAGACCGAATCAAAAGCCTTCGCGTCGCGGCTGAGGTTTTTAGGGACGTGCGATAAGGCGACTTTCTTGTCGCAGGTCGGAACGTGTTTTATGGTCTCCTAAGCAGGTTTTATTTGAGGCTGGATACTATGATCAAACTCTACGACTATTTCTTTTCAGGAGCGGCATACCGCACGCGCATTGCGCTCAATCTCAAGGGCCTAGACTATGAACAGCAGGCCGTTCACCTAACCAAGGGCGGTGGTGAGCAGTTCCGGAAGGATTATGACGTCATCAATCCGCAGAATCTGGTGCCAACTTTGGTTGATGGCGACCTGACTTTTTTTCAGTCTATGGCCATCATGGAATATTTGGAGGAGGCCTATGCGGAGCCTACATTGCTGCCACGGGATCAGGCTGGCCGCGCGCGCGTGCGCGCCCTTGCCAATATTGTGGTCTGTGATACCCATCCGCTCAACAATCTCCGGGTTCGGCTCTACTTGGGTAAAGAAATGGGTATTTCAGAAGAGAACCAAAATAAATGGATCGAACATTGGATTTACCTGGGATTGGGGGCTTATGAAAAAGTCCTCCAAGATGGGACCAGTGGGCCCTATAGCCACGGAGCTCAGCCAGGGCTGGCGGATGCCTGTTTGGTACCCCAGGTTGCGAACGCCGAGCGGAACAAGGTGGATCTCTCGGCTTTCCCGTCCGTATCGAGAGTGGTGGAAGCATGCAATGCTCTGCCCGCATTTGAAAAAGCCTTGCCGGCCAACCAGCCGGATGCACCTTAACTACTGGCCTGGCTTGGCTCCTGAATGATTTATGTATGAGCAAGCAGCCCTTACCGTCATCAGAGAATGTGCTGTCCATGATCCATATTCTGTCGAATCGGGTGACACGTGCTTTTTCAACGGAAGTCGAGCCTAAATTTGATATCACCCTTGCCGAGTGGCGGGTCATTCTCACGCTGAATCAACGCCCCGGGACGACAGCTAATGAAATCACCCAACGCTGGTCAATGGAGAAAATGGCCGTTAACCGGGCCATCCGGAAACTTGAAGAAGCCGCGGCTATCAAACGAACCAGAAAAATGCACGACAAACGGAGTTATGAGCTCTACCTGACGGGACGGGGCCAGAAGATGTATGAGACAATCGTACCGGTGGCAAATGCTAGGTATCAACAAATTATATCCGCCTTGGAACGGGAAGAACTGTCGGAATTTGCCGAGAAATTAATTCGACTGCTGGAGAAAACAGAAGAGCTCAACGGATAACCTACAGGAATACACCTACTTGTTTCGCACCGCGAATTCATTGTCTCACAGAGATGAATGTGTCTAATGGAGAGGAGTGTCTTGCGAATTTAGAGTGAGGACATGACCTCAAATAGCAGGAGAAAAAGCTCATCACACACGGTTTTGTCGGACTGCCGGTGGCCGATCGCCAGGTTCATTTGTTTGGGATACATATAGTCGTATAATCAGCCTAAATCCTGGATCAAGCGTGAATTGGCGGGATAGATTTAGGTAATAGCGAGTTGTATAATGCTGAAGAGTTGATTGTTGCCAAAGAGAATGATGGCTTTCTCCTGCAGGCCACGGCGGATTACCTAAGCCATTTTGGGTGCCCGCACAAACTTTGCCGCTATTCCGCGCCCGATTGTTCGGAATTTACCAAATTATTCACAGATATGGATGACGTCCCACCATTTTTTGGACGGTCGAAGTTTGTTTGTGAGTCGAAAAGGGAGTTGAACGGGGCCACAGAATCACTGTCCTGCTAAAGTCGGTTCGGATGAGAGAACTCAATGCCAAGATAGCAATACTCCTCGATGCGTAGCTTGTGGCGGTGTGCACACGCAGGCTAGGGACAGGCCTCTGCTATGAGGGGGCTTCCGGGGGTAATTGATCTGCGTGGCCGGGATTGTTGATAAACCATTGGAGCAAATCAACTGCTTCCTTCGTGTCCCATTCAGCCGATCCCACCACTCTGCCGACTTCCCGACCTTTGGCATCAAAGATAATGGTCGTGGGCATACTTTGAAGTTTCATGGATTTTGCGGTGGTGTTGTCCTGGTCCAAATAAAGGTCCAGCTTGTCCAGGTTCAGTTTGCGTGTGTNCCGNCTGGCGATAGATTTGCCCCCGCGATCGACATTGAGGGCGACCACGGTGAACTGATCGCCACCCAGGCGGGCTTGCAATCTATTGATGGATGGCAATTCCCTGAGGCAGGGCGAACACCAGCTCGCCCAAAAATTCAGCATCACGACCTTGCCACTGAAGTTCGCCAAGGATACCTCCTGTCCGGAAGCATTCTTCCAGGTGACTGTGGGGCGGAGCCGGAGGCTAGGAACCATCTCAAAGGATTGCATTTGCCCCACTCGTTTCGGTCCCGCGCTAGTGTGCGCCAAGCTGGGATCATTCTCTGACGCGAGTATCCAGAGATATCCAATAAAAGCCGCGGTACCTGCCGCGACGGCTATTCTAATTTTTTTACTGAAGCACAGCATGGGCTTATCCCGTGAAGAACATTTCAATAATATCACCGTTACGAATTCAGGACGGCNNTAATAGGTCTAAGCATAGCGCTGCCCAAAGGCCTGCAAAAGCCTCGTGAAGGAGGGGGCCGGTGGCGCTTGAAAACCAAGGCAGTTCTTGATCCCATCTGGTTGTACACATACTGTCTCATCATAAAACAAGGGGAAGAGCACGGATGTCGGATGGTCAGCGAGAGGATTACGTCAGCGAAACACGGGATGGGATGCGCATTGATTGGGATGTGCCTATTACGATGGATGACGGTCTCGTCCTGCGGTCAGATATCTACCGGCCCGATGACGATAGTACCTACCCTGTCATCTTAAGTTACGGCCCCTATGCCAAGGGGCTCGCCTTTCAGGAGGGGTATCCATCGGCCTGGGACCGAATGGTGGCGGAGCACCCGGACGTGGCGGCCGGTTCCACCAATAAGTATCAGAACTGGGAAGTAGTTGACCCGGAAAAGTGGGTCCNGGATGGCTATGCCATCGTTCGGGTAGACTCGCGCGGCTGCGGACGTTCGCCGGGTTTCATTGATCACTTTTCGCCCAGGGAAACCAGGGATTTTTATGACTGTATCGAATGGGCGGGTGTCCAGCCCTGGTCTAACGGGAAGGTCGGGCTCAATGGTATTTCCTACTATGGCATCAATCAGTGGCATGTGGCGTCCATGCAACCGCCGCATCTCACCGCCATGTGTGTTTGGGAAGGCGCTGCCGATTGGTACCGGGACATGACCCACCATGGGGGTATTCTGTGCACGTTTTGGGAAAATTGGTACGACATGCAGGTCAAAACTGTGCAATACGGTCGGGGAGAAAACGGTCCCAAGAGTCCCGTAACTGGCGACTGGGCATGTGGCTCTGAAACCTTGAGTGACGAGGAGATGAAGTCAAACAGGTCCGCTTTCGGAGATGAGATTCTCGCTCATCCCTTGGATGACGCATACCATAGAGAACGCTCTCCTCAATGGGACAAGATCACGGTACCGCTGTTATCGTCCGCAAATTGGGGCGGGCAGGGATTGCATCCACGTGGTAATTTTGAGGGTTTCGTGCGCGCTGCATCGACTGAAAAATGGCTTGAATCTCATGGCATTGAACATTGGACGGAATTCTATACTGATTATGGCGTTGACATTCAGAAACGCTTTTTTGCAGCTACACTCAAGGATGAAAATAATGATTGGCAGATGCAAGAGAAGGTTCAGTTGCTCATCCGCCATGTTGACCGGTTTGAGAAACGCATGGAGGCGGACTGGCCCATTCCGCGCACCGAGTGGGTGAAATTTCATCTTAATTTCAAAGATATGTCGTTGGGGCGGNACCCCATGACCGAAGGCCAAAGTATCGCGTATAAAGCCATGGGAGACGGGCTCACCTTTCTGTCCAGTCCCCTGACGGAAGAAACCGAAATCACTGGACCGTCAGCGCTCAAGGTGAGTCTGTCGTCCNCCACNGAGGATGCCGATATTTTCGCTGTGATCAGGGTGTTTAATCCCGATGGCGAGGAGGTTGTCTTCCAGGGGGCCATTGATCCCCATACACCCATCGCGCAGGGCTGGCTCCGAGCATCCCACCGAAAGCTGGATGAGGTATTGAGTGAATTCTACCGACCCTATCACACCCATGATGAGATACAGCGGCTGACCCCAGGTGAGGTGGTCGACTTGGACGTGGAAATATGGCCGACGTCGGTCGTCGTGCCCGCCGGCTACACGGTGGGTCTCAGCATTCGCGGGAAGGATTATGAATACGCCGGTGCAGTTGGAGAGAAACTGTCAAATTTTAAGAACGAGCTCAAAGGTTGCGGCCCCTTTCTACATGACGACCCCCGCAATCGGCCACCCAAAATTTTTGACAACAAAGTAACACTGCATGGTGGGGAAGACCGCGAGAGTTATGTACTGCTTCCGATCATTCCGGCAAAACCGTAATCCGGTAACCGATCGGTTGTCGGGAGAATACTGCTGAGAGCCATGGCTATAGGCTACAGACCTGGTGATCAGGCAGCGTGGTCTGGGAGCGAGATCTCAGATAGGATATCCCAGGTAAAAAAGGCCGCCGGTGGGCTGTGTCTGATTACTCAAGCGACCGGATAAGATCCATCAGCTCCGTACGGATGTTCTTATCTGGGATCTGGAAATAATAGCGGACCAATTCCAAGGTTTCTCGTTTGGTATATAGGCTCAGTTCTGGATCATTGGAAGTCTCAAACGACTCGGATGGCGGGGTTGACTCGGCCGAATTACGAGCCTTGATTTCCTCTGGCATATCCTGGTAAAAATAGGACACGGGGACATCAAGTACGGTTGACATGTCAAATATTCGGCTGGCGCCCATGCGGTTGGTGCCGCGCTCATATTTCTGAACCTGTTGAAAGGTAACCCCGACGGCATCTGCGAGCTCTTCCTGGCTGAAGCCNAGAAGCGTCCGGCGCAGCTTAACTCGCCCGCCGACATGGACATCAACTGGATCAGGCACACCGGTTTGTTTTCTATATTGAATGCTTTTTATGGCCATCTCGATGGACCCTTACATTTTGGGAGCTGTTCTGCCGCAGAATTAATCTCTTTCGGGTAAGATATCAACAAAAAGTCCCGGGCTCGGTGTATCGATTGTACTCATGGGTTTACGCAATGGCGTTTTACCGAATTTTGCCCCACACTATATTGTAAATCGCCCGCGGTTGTTGCGCGACGCCACCGCAATTTTCCGAGTCGCGCGGGCTATTCGCCAGTGTTTCAAGCTGTCAGTCGCAGGCCACAAGACTCAAGCGCTTGTTTTACGGTGGCTTTTTCCTCCCCCGTAAGATTGAGCAAGGGTCGGCGGACGGAACCGCCGACTTGGCCGATCAGTTCCTGCCAGTATTTTTGCTGCGCTTGGGGCTTGTCAGCCGGGCGGGTACCTTTGAGAGCTTCGCGGACCGGATTTAGGCTATCGCGTACCTTGCGGGCATCCGCTTCCTTACCTGCGATGGCGAGCTCAGTGTACTTGTTCATGCGCTGATCAAACTTCGTCTGCATTAAGTAGGGCGGGGACGAGCATAGATACAACTGCCAGCCCAGTTCCAGTATGTTCTCCAGCCAGAGGTCTTCCGATGACGTGCTGACGATAAGCTTGCCCCGNGTCATCTCTGTGAGTTTGGAATAACGTTCCCGGTCCACGCTGTATTTAATGGCGACAACATTTTCGATGTCGGCATATTGCGCGCAGGCCTCCGGTTCCAGGACATAATTATAGTCCGGTTGGTGCCACAGGGCGATGCCGATGTCGAGTTTGCCCGCGATATAGTCATAGTATTCCTGCAGAACCGCATCGACATTTTGATGGAAATATAACGGCGGCGCATGGACNATGATCCAATCTGCGCCGATGTCCTGGGCGTGTTGCCCAAGGGCCAGGACCGTATCCAGGTTTTCATCCGAACAAGACATCACAGTCCGGCAACGGTCGCCTGTTTCTTCNNCAAATATCTCAAATTGCCGCTTGCGTTCTTCCAGCGACATGGCGAAATATTCGCCTTGTTTGCCGTTCACGAACAGCCCCGCAATTTTTAGATCGTCCACCCAATGGCGGATGTTGAGCCGCAGCCCATCTTCATCAGGCGAGCCGTCTTCTTTGAAGGGCGTTAAGCAGGCTGCAAAAATACCCCGAAAATGCTCCTGTGCGTATTCCTTGGCTTCCGACCTGCTGTAAGTCACGGCTCCACTTCTCCCGATTTATCATCTGATAACGCCCCATTCTGAACGCTCCCAGCGAGATAATCAATTGAGGAATTGATCCCACCAGCCCGATCATAAAGCTTGACCCTGGAACATTAACACTCAAGGCAAGTTTCCCATTGGGCAGGGGGTGGTGGAGACACAAAAGCCATGATGGCTATTGCCACACCCTCAAGATCCAACTCTTACTAGCTATCCCAACTCNCCTCTCGAATCCATTTGAGGAAGGCTATTTTAAATTGAGGACCGGCACTAACCCGTCCGTACCAGGCGTCCCCGTTTAGAAATGAGGCAAATCATAGGGCCTCTGGTCGGTGCTGTTAGCCAAAAGCTAACTCGTCTTAGTGTTACATGAATACAATGGCGTAAATCAGCTAAAAGCTCCCGCCAGAGGCCAAGTGCAGCATTACATTGTAATTTTCAAACATGCCATGACGGGAGATGGTGTTCGTAGTGAAATTGATCAAAAATTGACACGTGATTTGCCGTAAATTTCTTTAATACTTGTAGCCGACTAAACTTCGACATCACCTGCAATTTGAGTTTGGCTCATTGTCGAAAAAGAAGAGGCGTGTTTTAAGATCTAACCCCGGCCTAGAGAAACCGCCCGCTATCGACGATCATCTGGGCTCCAGTAGATTTTTTAAGGTGAGTGACATAAGCCATGACGGCCATCGCCACGTCCTCGGGTTCGACCACCTTCTGAAGGGGTGAGTGCTTAGCCAACTCTTCAAGTTTTGCGCGGTCGCGACCGGCAACAAAATCCGTGGCGACTGCCCCCGGTGACACCGTATTTACACGTATCTCGGGCCCCAGAGCCCGAGCCAGTGACAAGGTCATCGTGTCTATTGCCGCTTTGCAGGCGCAGTAAGCAATATTGCTGCCGGCACCCTTGAAACCGGAGACCGATGAGAGGTTTACGATAACACTATCACCGCTGATTTGAAGAAGAGGACGCAATTCCCGGATGACCGAGAATGGTCCACGCACGTTGGCAAGTAACATGTGGTCAAAAAATTCATCATCGAGTGCATCAAGATCATTGTGCGGGATAGGCTTGGTAAACCCGGCTGAGTTCACCAATACGTGCAGCTTCTCGTGGCGGTTCTTGATGGCATCCGTCGCCCGCTTGATTGAGTCACTGTCCTCCATTGTGATCTGCTGGATCGAATGCCCGTTCCCCGGCAATGTGTTTATAAGTGATGATGCACGGTTTTCGCCTGTGTTGTATCCGACTATGACGGTGCTACCGGCGTCCGCCAGCATTCGCACAGTCGCGGCGCCGATGCCCGCACTGCCGCCGGTGACAAAGGCTGTCTTGTCAGTCAGGTCGTTCTGCAATTGACACTCCAAAAATTATTTTGTGGTTAAAGTGATGCCGCCGAGACCACACAACTGTTCGGTGGGTAAGTCATTAAAATATATGGTGGGCGATACTGGACTTGAACCAGTGACCCCCGCGATGTGAACGCGGTGCTCTCCCAACTGAGCTAATCGCCCTTAGTGCTATATNGTGTAGAAGGCGCGCATATAAGGCGTCGTGGGGGAAGCTGTCAAGAAGCGAGCCCTGTCTAGACCCGACGTTCGCGGCGCGCTACGATCCCGCTTCTGCATATACAAAGGAACGGCAATACCATGTGTGGTCCGGGAAGCCCCATCCCTTACCTGGAACGAATTCGGACCTATTATCAGGCGCTCGGTTATGGGGCTCCGTATCGTTGGGCGCGCCACGAAGATGTGCCGTTCACGACCTTGTCAAAACCTGTGTCACACTGTCGGATCGCGCTGCTGACCACGGCGGCGCCCTATCAGCCGGACAAAGGCGACCAGGGCCCCGGGGCAACTTATAACGGCGCCGCCAAATACCACCGGGTCTATTCCCTGCCCACCGCTGGAGTGCCGGATCTGCGTATTTCCCACATTGCGTATGACCGGGACCATAGCTGCGCGGAGGATATGAATTGCTGGTTTCCCCTTGCTCAGATGAAACATTTTTCCGCTGCGGGCGTTATCGGCCCGCTGCCGTCCCGATTTCACGGCGTCCCCACCAACCGGAGCCAGCGAACGACATTAACACAAGACTGTCCGGATGTTTTAGCGCGCCTCAAAGGGGATGGCGCGGACGCCGCAGTGATCGTGCCGAACTGCCCCGTGTGTCATCAGACGGCGGGGTTGACGGCGTGCTATCTAGAGAGCAACGGCCTGCCCACGGTTATCATGGGATGTGCGAGAGACATCATCGAGCATGTGGGCGTGCCCCGATTTTTGTTCAGTGATTTTCCCCTNGGCAATAGTGCGGCTAAGCCCCATGATCCGGCGTCGCGCGACCAGACCCTGCGCGGGGCGCTCACCTTGTTGGAAGAGGCGACAGCCCCTCGGACGACGGTGCAGTCTCCTCTTCAGTGGGCCGATAATGAAGATTGGAAACGCGATTATGCCAATATCGATCGTTTGTCGGCGGCGGAGATTGCATTGCGCCGTCGGGAATTTGATGCTCAAAAAGATGCTGCAAAACAATAATAGATTACGGAATAGCGCCGCTTTAGACGGAAGACGGCCGGAGCGTGAAGGAACAACCCACCATGGACACAGGAATCAAACCGGTTAAAGAATTGGTTGCCGAGGCCAATAAAGTAGTCACCACGTTCTCCATTGACGAGANTCTGGCTCTACAGGACGCCGGCGACGGGGTCATTTTGGACATCCGTGATGTCCGGGAACTGTGGCGGGACGGCACGGTTCCGGGCGCCATTCATACGCCGCGCGGCATGCTTGAATTCTGGGCTGATCCCGAGAGCCCCTACCACAAGGACATTTTCGCCTCGGGCAAGACATTGATCCTCTACTGTGCCTCGGCCTGGCGCTCCGCGCTTGCCACCAAAGCGTTGCAGGACATGGGGGTGCCCCACGTGGCGCATATGGCCGGCGGATTNTCCGCCTGGAAAGAACGCGACCTGCCCATTGAGACGGTGACCCAGAAATAGCGACACAGACTGCCCGGTCTCAGAAAAAGAGGGCGGGGGATGCCGGATGGTTGGGTGCTGGCTGGATGTGCAAAAATCGGTAACAATCTTTGACTTGGCGGGGATGTCAGCGTATGGCACTTTCCGCCTGCCAAGTAACTGATTTGAAATTCATTTTTGATCCGGGCGCCTATGCCAACTGATCCCCTCTTCGCTATCGTGCTTGCCGCCGGCAAAGGTACCCGTATGGCCTCTGCACGGCCCAAGGTGCTGCATCCGCTCGCGGGCAGGCCNATGTTGCTGCATCTGTTAGACACACTCGCGGGGCTTTCCCCGGCGGAAACCGTGGTTGTTGCGGGCCCCGACATGGCGGAGCTCACCGAGGCTGTGGTCGGTCACCCGCTGTCGCCCACGGTCACGGTTCAGCAGGAGCGGCTCGGCACTGGTGATGCCGTCAGAACAGGGCTCACCGCCACAGAGATCACCGCCGCCAACGCGGGCACCGTGTTGATTNTATTCGGAGATACGCCGTTGTTGACGGAGGCGACTATGCGTTCGCTGTTGCAGGCGCGCGCGTCAACGGATGGCCCTGGCGTGGTGGTTCTGGGGTTCCGCACACGGGTGCCCGGTGCCTACGGCCGCCTGGTTGTTGATGATAGCGGTCATCTCCAGAGCATCGTCGAAGCCAAGGATGCATCGCCGGCCGAGCTTGCTTTGGAGCTGTGTAATTCAGGCCTTATGGCGGTGGATGCCGGATTGCTCCCCGAGGTGCTTACAGAGCTCACCAACGACAATGCCAATGGCGAATATTATTTGACCGATATCGTCGCCCTTGCCCGGGCGCGGGGCCGATCCTGCTTGGTGGTTGACGGCGACGAGACGGAGCTGATGGGCATCAACACACGTGCTGAGTTGGCAGCGGCCGATGCCGTAGTTCAGCACAGACTTCGGCACCATGCCATGGCCAACGGCACCAGCATGCATGATCCGGCGTCGGTGTATCTTTCGTGGGACACCGAGATCGGCCGGGATGTCACGCTGGAATCCCATGTGGTGTTTGGCCCGGGCGTGACGGTGGAGAACAATGTCGTCATTAAGGCATTTTCGCATATTGAAGGTGCATCGATTGGGGATGGGGCTATTGTTGGCCCGTTCGCCCGGTTGCGGCCCGGCGCTGCCATCGGTTCAGCCGCCCATATCGGCAATTTCGTGGAGATTAAAAACGCGGTCATCTCGGCTGGCGCAAAAGCCAATCATCTGAGCTATATCGGCGATGCGGCGGTCGGCCCGAACGCCAACATCGGCGCTGGCACCATCACCTGCAATTACGATGGTTTTGTAAAATCCAGGACAGACATCGGCGCTGGGGCCTTTATCGGCTCCAACACTGCGCTGGTGGCGCCGGTCAAGGTGGGTGAGGGCGCCATCACCGGCGCCGGCAGCGTGATTACCCGGGATGTTGAGGCAGGTTCCCTGGCGGTCGAACGCGCCGAACAGCGCAGCCTTGCGGGCTGGGCAACCAAGTTCCGCAAGGCGCGCAGAAAGCGCCATAGTTGATGTGCGGCATCGTCGGCATCATCGGCAAGGATGGCGTGGCCGCCCATTTGCTAGATGCGCTTAAGCGGCTTGAATATCGGGGATATGACTCGGCGGGTATCGCCACGCTCGTTGGTGGCGGGATCGAGCGCCGCCGGGCCGAGGGGAAGCTGGTCAATCTGGCGGCCCGTCTGACGCAGGAGCCACTGGCGGGATCCATTGGCATAGGCCATACCCGCTGGGCCACCCATGGCGTGCCGACCGAGGTCAACGCCCATCCCCACGCGACCGGAAAAGTGGCTCTGGTGCATAACGGCATCATCGAAAATTTTCAGATTTTGCGAGAGGAGCTGGAGACCGCTGGCCACCGGCTTGCTTCGGACACGGATACTGAGGTGGTGGCCCATCTGATCAGCAAATACCTGGCGGATGGTATGTCGCCGGAGGATGCGACACAAAAAACCCTGAGCCGACTAGACGGCGCCTTTGCCTTGGGGATTATTTTTGCCGGCGAACAGGATCTGATGATCGCAGCCCGGAGGGGATCGCCCTTGGCCATAGGTTACGGTGACGGCGAGATGTTTATTGGGTCTGACGCTATGGCGCTCGCGCCTTTAACCCAGCAGATTACCTATCTGGAGGAAGGAGACTGGGCGATACTTACAGGCTCCGGTGCCACAGTTCGAGATGCCGATGGGAATGCCGTCGCCCGGCCCATCCAAGAGACGTCGCTCTCCGGCGCCCTTACGGGAAAAGGCGGGCACTCGCATTTCATGCTCAAGGAGATATATGAGCAGCCCCAGGTAATCGGTGACACGCTCCACAGTTTTGTGAACCCCGCGGACAATTCGCTCACCCTACCAGACCTGCCAGTGGATATGGCTGCCGTGTCTAAAATTACTCTATGCGCCTGCGGCACGGCGTTTTACGCCGCACTCACAGCCAAATACTGGTTCGAGCAAATTGCCCGGGTGCCCGTGGAAGTGGATATTGCGTCCGAATTCCGTTACCGGGGCATGGTCATGCCGGAGGATGGCCTTGCGATTTTCATCTCTCAATCCGGCGAAACCGCGGACACCCTGGCGGCGCTCCGCTACTGCCGGGAACAGGGCCAAAAAATTCTCTCCATCGTCAATGTGCCGGAAAGTACCATCGCCCGTGAGTCGGATGCGGTGTTGCCGACCTATGCCGGTCCGGAAATCGGGGTGGCCTCGACCAAGGCCTTCACTACGCAACTAACCGTGCTTGCGAGTCTTGTCGTCGTAATGGCGCGCGCGCGTGGCGCCATAGACAGGAACCGTGAAGCAGCTCTAGCGGCCGCGCTTCTCGAGGTGCCCAAACGGGCCGTCGAGGTACTCCATCATGATGAGCATCTGCGGGAATTGGCCGCTGAACTGGCGGCCGCGCGGGACGTCTTGTTTCTGGGGCGCGGCACGAGCTATGCCATCGCGCTCGAGGGCGCGCTCAAACTAAAAGAGATCAGCTACATACATGCGGAGGGCTATGCCGCCGGTGAAATGAAGCACGGGCCCATCGCGCTCATCGATGACGGCGTGCCGGTTATCGTCATCGCGCCGACAGATCCATTGCTGGAAAAAACCGCCTCCAACATGCAGGAAGTCATTGCCCGGGGCGGCCGCGTGATCTTTCTTTCGGATACGGCGGGCGCTGACACCCTGGGCGGCTATGCCGTCCATACCATTGCCCTCCCGCAGGTCGATCCCTTCGTTGCCCCCATCCTCCACGCCATCCCGGTACAACTGTTGGCGTACCACACAGCCATCCTTAAAGGTACCGACGTCGACCAGCCCCGAAACCTCGCAAAAAGCGTGACCGTCGAGTAGTTAACAACAGTGAATTAAATTCACAATCTGACTACAATGTATCTGACAACAGTGAATTAAAATCACGGTTCAACAGTTATCTCTGTTTCAGTGTTTACGTCACCTACACCGACCTCACACACCCATACAATGACCATTACAGTGATAGTCAACAAAAGACCCACGATTTGATACAGACCCTTCACAACGAAGGATTTGGATATCGAAAAATTAGTCAAATTTTGAATGATAAAGGTTTTAAGACACACACAGGTAAGGTGTGGACTAACTCTCACGTATACAATGTTCTTAAAAGATACAGGGAACGTATCAGTCATATTGAAAACACCAGAAACAAACCCTCTGATGTAACTTACTCAAAATTTGAAATGACGTTTGAACGAGAGTTGTAGGTTTATCGTTTGGTACCAACTCTGTTAAAGTTACTGAATGAAAACACTACTCACCATATTCACACTTTTATTCTCAACAGTGATGTTTTCCACTCCGTCTTACAGTAAA
>NHHQ01000043.1 GCA_002170915.1 Rhodospirillaceae bacterium TMED167
AGAGGCCTCCGCCGGCATGATCTGATCTCCTATTATGGCTGCATGATGATCGACGCTACCACCTGCCGCCCGGTTCCCGCAAACGATGCTGTATTTTCATCAAGAAATTGCCCTTCGTTTAGCCGGAAAATAAAGAGTGTCTTTAAGGGCCCCCGCACAAAAAATGGCCAGGAAGCCGGAGCTTCCTGGCGAGTTTAACAGGGAGGCTTCACGTCTGGGAGACGTGGGGTCCAAAGACCCCTCTTTCGAACCTCAGCTCGAAAGAGATGATGCAAAACATCAACTAGAAACCAATCTAATCTTTTGCGGCGCACAATCAAATGAGATTATTAGAAGGCCGATATGTGTTCAACGCATATCTATCAAAAAAAAGCCTTAAGTCCTTGGTCACCGCGAGGTTGCTTGGCGCATCCCCTTTATTTCCGAGACTCCAAAACCTTCCGCACCAGGAAATCCCGGAACACGGCAATTCGAGCTGACTGCCGCAGTTCTTCCGGATAGACGAAATAGATTTCCGTCTCCGGGCTGTGCAATTCGGGCAAAATGCGCACCAAACTGGAGGATCCTTCGAAGAAATAATTCGGCAGTGCGCCGACACCGACGCCGCTTAAGACAGCACGGTAAATACCGTACACATTGTTTACTTTAAGAACGGGCTGACGCGGGCCTTTAGTCCCGCGGCCGGCATCAATCAGGAAATTTAGTGACGGCAGCAGTTCCGTCTGGTCGCCGACCTGGTCGCCGAACGTCACGATCTTGTGGTTGTCCAAATCCTCTGGCGTCTGCGGCATGCCGTGATCTTTGAGATAGTCCGGCGACGCATAGACGTTGTGGTGCAGGCTCATCAAATGGCGCTGGATGAGGTCGGGCTGGCGAGGCGGTGTTAGTCGGATGGCGACATCCGCTTCTCGCATGGCCAAGTCCAGGTCATCATAAACCAGGATGAGGGAAACCTCGACCGCCGGGTAAAGATCCATGAATTCCTTGATGCGCGGGGTGAGCCACACCGAGCCGAAGCCCACGGTTGTCGTGATGCGCAGCGGCCCTTCGGGACGTTCCTTGCTTTCGGTCAATCGCGCCTCGGCCATGGACAGCTGGTGGAATACGTCATGTGCCGTGAGATACAAGTCCTCACCTTGTTCCGTCAAAATGAGGCCACGCGCATGACGGTGGAAGAGTGGCACTCGGAGACTTTGTTCCAGCGAACTGATCTGGCGGCTGACAGCCGATTGGCTTAGGTTCAGGGTTTCACCGGCATGGGTAAGGCTACCAGCGTCCGCGACTGCGTGAAATATGCGTAATTTATCCCAATCCATATCCTAGTCCCAACACTCTAACATATAGCTTATCCAAGATCGAGTGCTAGGACTTTGTTTCCCGGGGTAGACTGGCGATTTATTCCGCCGCTTGAAGGCCATCAGATTCCCGTTCCGCGAGAAATTTTTCTGCTTCTAGAGCAGCCATGCAGCCGGTACCCGCTGCCGTCACGGCCTGACGGAACACATGGTCCTGGACGTCGCCTGCCGCATACACGCCTGGAATTCCAGTCGCCGTGCTGTCCGGATTAGTGACCAAGTAGCCGTCGCTGTTCATCTTGAGCTGGTCTTTGAACAGCTCGGTGTTGGGCGAATGGCCGATGGCGATGAAAACCCCGTCGACGGGGATCTGCCGAATCTCATCCGTTTTGATGTTTCTGACCCTCATACCGGTGACTTCCGGCATGGGCCCGTCAGTGTTTCCAGTGACCTTTTCCAGGGCACTGTCCCAAAGGACCTCAATTTTCTCATGGTTGAGAAGACGAGTTTGTAACATTTTCTCGGCCCGCAACTCGTCGCGTCGGTGAATAAGCATAACTTTGGTGGCATGATTTGTGAGGTATAGCGCTTCCTCCACCGCCGTATTTCCCCCGCCCACAACCGCTACTATTTTTTCACGGAAAAAGAAACCATCGCAAGTGGCGCAGGCCGAGACGCCAAAGCCTTGGAACGCTTGCTCACTCTCTAAGCCGAGCCATTTTGCCTGGGCTCCCGTACTGATGATGAGTGTGTCACAAGTATAAGTGTCGCCGGAGTCGCCGGTGAGCGTAAAGGGACGCGACGCGAGGTCCGCGGCCATGATCATATCTGCGATCATCTCCGTGCCCACACTTTCCGCCTGGGCCTGCATTTGCTCCATTAGCCAGGGGCCTTGGATCACGTCGGCAAAGCCGGGATAATTTTCCACATCGGTCGTGATCGTCATCTGACCACCGGGTTGCATGCCGTGGACCAAAACAGGGGTTAAACCCGCCCGGGCGGTATAAATCGCCGCTGTGAGTCCGGCCGCTCCCGAGCCAAGGATGAGAACTTTACTATGTCGTTGCGCCATGATGGGTCCTTTTGTCTCTTAAAGATGCCACGCTTCCAGAGATTACGCTCCTAGGAACTACTCTGCGGGCCAAATGTTTATAGAATTTGCTTACCTTAAGAACCTCCGGCTCTTGCCGCAAGGGCGCCGCTAATTAGGCCCCACCACAAATTCTTACATCCGTCCCTAGATAAGTTTAACGCTGTCTATCTAAAAAATACTTATCATAANGTGGAGCTTATTTTGAAATAATATTGCGCGGGCCCGTTCTGAGTAATAATATTATCCCAATCTAAGATTGCCCCGTCGGGCTTCTCTTTGAGCAAGGACTTCAGTGTGAACGCAGATCAGACCCCCCGAGTGAAACTGGACGAGATTGATCTCAAAATTCTGCACGATCTGCAGGCCGATGGCCGCATGACCAATGTGGAACTAGCCCGCCGGGTGGGCATCTCGGCGCCGCCCTGTCTCAGGCGCGTGCGCGCATTGGAAGAAACCGGGTATATCCGCGGCTACCATGCCGATCTGTCGCCCGCGAGCTTGGGGTACAATGTCATGGTCTTCGCTCAAGTCGGTCTGCACAGCCAGGCGGAACCCGATCTTGTCGCCTTTGAAACCCTGATCAACAGCTGGCCGGAAGTACGTGAGTGCCATATGCTCGCCGGTGAAACTGACTTCCTTTTGAAAATCGTGGCCCCCGACTGGGAAACCTACCAGGGTTTCGTCACGGAAAAGCTGACGGCCGCGCCCAACGTGGCTAATGTTAAATCCGCGCTGACCATCCGCGCCTCTAAACAGGTGCCTGGCGTGCCGGTGGAATTGGCGGGCAGCGAGGCTTAGCAGCAATTTACCGACCAGATATCAAATCTTGTGCGTTGACGTTTATAGAGATGCTCATAACTCTCACTTGAAGGAGCTCATGGCTATGCCGCCCACCCGTGCTCGATTGCGTCAAATATCGACCCTTGTGGTGCTGATCATCATCCTGGCAGCTTGCTCCAGCACTCGGCTGATCTACAGCTTGGCGGACGAATTTATCCAAGATGAAATCGCTTATTTCCTTGATCTGGATGAAGGGGAGGATGTTTTCTTGAGCCGGCAGGTGTCCGAAATGGTCGCCTGGCACCGGACAATCATATTGCCGAAATACGCGACCTACCTGACCAATATGGCGGATAAGCTGGCTGAATACCAGTATGGTGCCGCTGACATTGCCATGGCCTTGGTGGACAGTCGGTCCCTGATCGAGGAAACCGTGACGGGCCTGACACCGCGCGCGTCAAAAGTACTGGTCCGGCATATGACAGCTGACAATATTGCCTTCATGGAAAAGAAAATGGCGGTGCGCCGACAAGAACGTCTAGCGGAGCTCTCGGAACCTGAAGACATACGGTATGCAGACAGGTTGGATCGGCTGAAGTCGAATTTTGAGCGGTTTTTTGGTGAACTCACCGACGCACAAGTGGCGCTGCTTAAAGCCCACGCGAGCGCGACCCTGGGTGATGCGAGGGTTCGGTTGCGCAACATGACACAGCGCCAAAAGGCCTTTTTGGTCTTCCTCAAAACCCAGCCGGCCGAGGCATCGCTGACAGCCTATCTGAACAGACTCCTGCTGCGCGGCCACGAGATCACGGATCCGGGCTATCAGGCGTTTTCGAAGGCATCGTTTGACCGGTTCCGGACGCTGCTGGTGAACATGCTTGCGATCTCATCGCCGGCGCAACGTAAGACAATTATGGGCACCCTCCGAACCTATGCAGATGACTTTAAAGCCGTTTCCAGCTGAGCACATCCATAGATGCTGGGCCGACCAGCGTCGTCCTACATGCCGGACGCCAGGTCCGTCCCACGGGCCTGATGCCGGATTAGAATTTCGGTATTGCACCTGTGCGTTTGATTAGAGACGATGAGACTACGCGTCACAAAAAAACCAATGACAGGGAGAGCTAAGATGACCGCCATGCCGCCTTTTCGCGCCGACCATGTGGGAAGCCTTCTACGGCCTCAGCCTGTCACGGATGCCCGTGCCAAACATTTCGAAAATAAGGTGTTTTTCGAAGACCAGACGTATCCTGGAACCGAGCTCAAAGCAGCGGAAGACGCGGCCGTCATTGATGTAATCAAGTTTCAGGAAGACGTCGGCATGCCCGTGGTAACAGATGGGGAGTTTCGCCGGTCCTTCTGGCATTACGATTTCATGGGAATGCTGACCGGGATGGAACTGGAGGAGCGGGGCGAGGGCGTTCAGTTCGCGGGTATGAAGTTGCGCCCTATATTTCCGACTATCCAGACGACGCTCGACTTCCCCGATGATCATCCCATGCTGGAACATTTTAGATTTGTTGCAGAAAACGCGACGGCAGTCCCGAAAATTTCCATACCGGGACCCAGTTGCTGTCATTTCCGGACGGCACTGGAAGACATCCATCCGCCGGAATACAAGGACCTGGATGTGTTGTTGGGTGACATTGCCGCCACCTANCGGAAAGNNGTGANCAAATTCTACGANGCGGGATGCCGGTATTTGCAGATGGATGATATCTTNTTTGCCTATCTNTGTGATCCCAAGCACCGAGCGGANAAGGAAGCGGCAGGTCANGATCCGGATCAACTAATTGATAAATATGCTTGGATGATGCGCGAGGCCATCAAAAATCGTCCTGACGATATGGTTATCGGCATGCATGTGTGCCGGGGCAACTTCCGTTCCACCCATGCGGCGGAAGGGGCATATGATCCCGTTGCCGACGCCGTCTTCAATAAGACCGGCGTCGATATATTCTTTATGGAATATGATACGGACCGGGCTGGCGGTCTAGAGCCGCTGGAGCTCCTCTCTAAAGGCAAGCAGCGCGTGATGCCGGGCTTTATCACGACTAAGACGTCGGAGCTTGAGCCAATGGAGGCGCTTAAGCGTCAGTTCGAAGAAGCATCCAAATATGCTGATATGGAACAGCTCGGTATCGCACCACAGTGCGGGTTTGCCTCCACCGAAGAAGGCAACAACATCACGATTGATGACCAGCGCCGGAAACTGGAGCTGGTGGTCAAGACGGCAGAAGATCTCTGGGGGGAGATTTAAACGATAACCGGACCATCCTGTCCAACGCGCTTATAAACTTCAGGTCGGGGGCCCCGACAATAGAATGCACGGCCTCTGGCGACCGGCGATTAAGAGTGCGCACAGAGCTAACGGAATGCCGGTTTCTTACTTAAAACTCACCCTGAGAACCTCGTAGGATTTAGATCCCCCGGGCGTGGTAACTTCAACGGAGTCGCTAACGGTCTTGCCGATCAGAGCCCGAGCCAGCGGCGATGTGAGGCTTAATCTGCCCGACTCGATATCGGCTTCATGGCTGCCCACAATCTGGTAGGTAGATTCCTCGTCAGTGTCCTCGTCGGCCAATTTTACAGTTGCCCCAAAACGTACAATCTTGCCTGAGAGGGTCTTGGGATCAATTACGTCGGCCCGGCTGATCATGTCTTCCAATTCAGCTAGACGACCCTCGATGAAACTCTGGCGGTCCCGGGCGGCGTGATATTCGGCATTTTCCGAGAGATCACCGTGCTCGCGGGCCACTTCAATGGCTTTGATGACAGCTGGGCGTTCTTCCCCGCGCAGCCGTTTCAATTCATCTTCGAGGGACTTTAAGCCCTCTGCGGTCATGGGTAGCTTGTCCATTATCCCGTCCTATTAAACAAAAAAGATCTGCCCCCACAGGAAGACCCACGGGTTGCTGGTACAAAGTTATAAAATTAATGGATTAAAGTAGGTTTGTAGGGAGGCGACTTCAAGTCCCCCAGAGATTTTATCCGTCATGAGAACCTCAATCGCGGAGATGGCCGCAGCTGCCCCCGCGACAGTTGTATAGTGGGGAATATTGCTGGTCAGGGCCGATTGCCGGATTTCAAAACTGTCAGCGACTGCCTGTGCCCCCTCGGTTGTATTAATGATCAACTGGACCTCATCGGACTTTATCGCGTCCACACAGTGGGGACGGCCGTCAAGAACCTTGTTGATCCGTCGGACGGTGATTCCATTTCGGGCGAGATATTTTTCGGTGCCATTGGTCGCCATTATCCCGAAGCCGAGTTTCTGCAGGCGGCGGGCAAGGTCACACGCAGCGTGTTTATCGGAATCTTTCACCGACAGGAAAACACTGCCCCGCTCCGGCAGCGTGGTCCCCGCGCCCATTTGGGATTTGGCATAGGCATGGGCGAAGTCCTTGTCGATCCCCATGACCTCGCCGGTGGACTTCATTTCTGGACCTAAGAGGATATCGACACCGGGGAACCGGGCGAATGGGAAAACTGCCTCTTTTACGGCTACGTGACTACTTGCCGGGCGGTCTTTGAGATTGAAGGTGCTGAGTTTTTCGCCAGCCATCACCCGGGCGGCGACTTTGGCCACCTGGATGCCGGTCGCTTTTGCAACGAAGGGCACGGTTCGACTGGCGCGTGGATTGACCTCCAAAATGAAAACATTGCCGTCTTGAATGGCGAACTGAACATTCATAAGCCCGACCACGCCTAGGGCCAGGGCAAGATCCCGGCTTTGATGCCGTAATTCGGCGACGATGTCATCCGGCAGGGAATGTGGCGGAAGCGAACAGGCGCTATCACCAGAGTGGATGCCGGCTTCTTCAATATGTTCCATGATTCCTGCGACAAAGACATCCTGTCCGTCGCAAATCGCATCCACATCGACTTCAATGGCATCTCGCAGGTACCAGTCAATGAGAACCGGTGAATTTCCCGAGACCACCACCGCCGATTTCATGTAACGACGCAGACTGTCGATATCGTGGACAATCTCCATGGCCCGTCCGCCCAGCACATAGGATGGTCGGATGACTACGGGGTAGCCGATCTGTGCCGCGATCTTCTCCGCCTGTTCGGCAGAGGTCGCCGTGCCATTGGGGGGTTGTCGTAGCTTCAAATCTTCCAACAGTTTCTGGAAGCGTTCCCTGTCTTCGGCAAGGTCGATGGCATCAGGCGAGGTGCCGAGAATGGGAATGCCGGCATCTTGCAGCGCTTGTGAGAGTTTCAAAGGGGTTTGGCCGCCGAATTGAACGATAACCCCGCGCAAGACGCCTGCCCCCTGCTCGGCCCGGATGAGTTCGATTACATCCTCATCCGTCAGCGGCTCGAAATATAGCCGGTCAGAGGTGTCATAGTCCGTCGAGACGGTCTCCGGGTTACAATTAACCATAATCGATTCATAGCCCGCATCGCGCATGGCATAGGCCGCATGGACGCAGCAGTAATCAAACTCAATACCTTGACCGATCCGGTTTGGTCCGCCCCCTAAGATGACGACTTTCTCAGCCTCTGACGGGTTGACCTCGGTTTCCGGAGGGTTGACGCCGTCACCAGTATAGGCCGAGTACATGTAAGATGTCTGACTTGGAAACTCCGCGGCACAGGTGTCCACACGCTTAAAACTCGGGGTGACAGAAATCGCACGCCGTTTTGCCGCAACTACTTCGGCGGCGGTGCCGGTGAGTTCTGCAAGGCGAGCATCAGAGAACCCCAGTTTTTTGAGCTTTAACAACGAGGGCGCGTCATCGGGCAAGCCGGCCTGCCGCACGGTGTTTTCCACATCGACCAAAGCTTTGATCTGGTCCAGAAACCACGGGTCGAATTTGCTGGCGTTTTGAACGTCCTCTCTGTCCAAGCCATGGCGGAAAGCCTGGGCGATGTAAAGAATACGGTATGGCACATGCTTGGAAAGCATGGCGCGGATGGCGTTTCGTTCAGGTGCGCCCTCAATCTCCACTTCGTTGAGCCCAGTGAGCCCAGTTTCCATAGACCGCAGACCTTTTTGCAGGCTTTCTGCGAAGGTTCGGCCGATAGCCATGGCCTCGCCAACGGATTTCATCGATGTGGTTAAGAGGGCTTCAGCCTGGGGAAATTTTTCAAACGTAAAGCGCGGGATTTTGGTGACCACATAGTCGATGGTGGGCTCAAATGAAGCGGGCGTGACGCCGGTAATGTCATTATCCAGCTCATCTAGTGTATAGCCCACTGCAAGCTTCGCGGCGATCTTGGCGATGGGAAACCCAGTTGCTTTCGAGGCCAAGGCTGAGGACCGTGAAACCCGCGGGTTCATCTCGATAATGATAAGACGTCCGTTTTCTGGATTGACGGCAAACTGAACGTTTGAGCCGCCGGTATCGACACCGATTTCCCGAAGTACAGCGATCGAGGCATTGCGCATGATCTGGTATTCTTTGTCCGTCAGCGTCAGTGCCGGAGCCACGGTGATTGAATCTCCTGTATGAATGCCCATCGGATCAACGTTTTCGATCGAACACACGATGATGCAGTTGTCCGATTGGTCCCGGACTACCTCCATCTCATATTCTTTCCATCCAAGAACCGATTCTTCCACCAGCACTTCGCCCACGGGCGAGGCCGCCAAACCGCCCATCACTATTTTCTCATACTCTTCAGTGTTGTATGCTACGCCTCCGCCGGCTCCGCCGAGCGTGAAAGACGGCCTGATGATCATAGGCAGGCCGATTTCTATCATGGCTGCTCGAGCGTCCTCGATGGATGCCACCAACCAGCTTTTGGGGCTCTCCAAACCGATCTTATCCATGGCCTTCCGGAACTTAAGCCGGTCCTCGGCTTTTTCGATGGACTCGGCACGGGCGCCGATAAGTTCAACACCGTGTTTCTCCAGTACCCCCGAATGAAACAGGTCCAAAGCCGCATTCAGGCCCGTTTGGCCGCCCATCGTCGGCAAGAGTGCATCTGGTTTCTCTATCTCGATAATACGTTCCAAAAAGTCCGGCTGAATGGGCTCGACATAAGTTGCGTCGGCCATTTCAGGGTCCGTCATGATGGTTGCCGGGTTGGAATTCACCAGGATGACCCGGTAGCCCTCCTCGCGTAGTGCTTTGCATGCCTGTGCCCCCGAATAGTCAAACTCGCAGGCTTGACCAATAACGATCGGACCGGCACCGATGATCATGATAGCCGTTATATCAGTGCGTTTAGGCATTGTGCAGGTCTCCTGACACTCCTGGCCAGAGGGATGTTGCCTGTATTTGGTTCATCCGCCCCCATCCCTCTCCATCAGGGCCACAAACCGGTCAAACAGATAGTGGCTGTCCTGTGGGCCAGGCGAGGCTTCCGGGTGGTGTTGAACGGAAAAGACGGGTTTGCCGTCAAGGCGAATGCCCTCGACTGTGTTATCGAAAAGTGACGTATGGGTCTCGACAACGCCCGCGGGCAAGCTGTCACGGTCCACCACAAAACCGTGGTTCTGGCTTGTGATCTCCACCTTGCCGGTGTCCAAATCCTTTACTGGGTGGTTGGCCCCTCGATGGCCATGGTGCATTTTCGAAGTGGTGGCCCCGAGCGCTAAAGCTAGCATTTGATGGCCTAAACATATGCCAAAAACCGGTTTTCCACTCTTCACCAAGGCCTGGATGGTGGGCACGGCGTAGGCGCCTGTGGCCGCGGGATCTCCCGGCCCATTTGAGAGAAAAATGCCGTCAGGATTGTGCGCCAATATATCGGCTGCGCTCGTCGATGCCGGCACAATGGTCACTTTGCATCCTGCCGCAGCGAGACAGCGCAGGATATTCCACTTGGCGCCGAAATCTAAGGCGACCACGTGGCATCGGGGCTCAGATAGAGTGCCGTAGCCTTCTCCGATTGCCCAGGCCGATTCCGTCCACGGGTAGGTCCGCGTGCAAGTGACTTCCTTGGCAAGGTCCTGGCCTTCCAGGTCCGGCCAGGCTTGCGCATGTTTGACCGCAGCAGGGAGATCAATGGCGCCCGTAGCAGGGTAAATGATGACGCCGTTGGCGAACCCCTTATCCCGGATGCGCCGGGTCAAACGGCGCGTATCGATCCCCGTGACCGCCGCCATGCCATGGGCCGCGAGCCAGGCATCCAGATGCTTGGCTGCGCGCCAGTTGGCAGGCTCTGTGATGTCTGCGCCGAGCAAGCAGCCTTTGACGGCGGGCGTTACAGTTTCAATATCCTCCTCGTTGGTCCCGACATTGCCAATATGGGGGAAGGTAAAGGTGATGATTTGTCCCGCATAAGACGGATCGGTCAGAATTTCCTGATACCCAGTGAGCGCCGTGTTGAAACAAACCTCCCCGGCGGTGTCATTAGCGGATAGGCCCGTTGCGCCGGCACCCCGGCCCCAAAAAACCGTGCCGTCATCCAGCACCAACGCGGCGTTACAATCTTCCGGCTGGTGAGACCCGTGCGCATTCTGATGGTGGGCTTCCGGCATGAGGCGGCAGACCTGTTTTTCTTTATGTGGCCTTCCCAGCGGCCGGATGTTCGATAGGGTCCACAACACCAATAACGGATTGGAGGTAAACCTTAAGCCTGAAAATATCTCTTACCGTCAACCCGCCAGAGCGTCAAGGAAAA
>NHHQ01000044.1 GCA_002170915.1 Rhodospirillaceae bacterium TMED167
CATTACACATGACAGCCTGACCGTTGCCAGCTTCTTTGTTGCGACCGATTGCACAGCGGGTCGTTTATAGATGAATGTTTTAAACGGGCGGCTAAGAGATTACGGATCCAATTGAACTATTTGTAAAGGTTCGGAACCGCAGATGGCAACGGCACCACATGCGGTCCTCCCCGGCGGGGTTTGGGGTCAATCAGACGCCAAATACTGACGACATATTCCGGCACGCGGGTTTCTGCATTCGACGTATTCGTAGAGACTCAAATGGAAAAAAGGAAACGGAAACCGCCGGATTGAAACATCTTGGAAAAAGTGCCTCAGCACCTGCCTAATCTCGGGCGCATCATTGATGTGTTCATATTCCATGTGCTTTCTGAAATCGAGGCCCGTTTTAAGCTTAAAAGCTATCGCAGTGGTCAGGCGCCAGGATATCCCCCACAGGAACCCGCCCTCGCTCGGAATCCCTGCTTGAAAAATGCCTCCCTCTTGCAGCAACAGTCCAGATTGCGCGACAACCCTAGGCAGGTCGGTTAGATGCTCAAGAGTGGCGACAGAAATAAGCCGATCATAGGCAGGTCTAATATTTATGTCACTGATGTCCGCATGTATTTTTCTTATTCCCTCCAATTCAGCTTTGTTTTCATACAATAGCTGAAAAGGCTCGACGGCATCATAGTCAACCTCCGGAGGCTCGAGAGAGACATGATTAAGCGTCCCCGCACCGATTTCCAGAATTGGTCCCTTTAAACCCGAGCCCCCTATCGCCACCTGCCGGTGCATCCAACCTTCCAAGAGAGATGACACCCTAGAGAGAATCGTTTGCCTCTCCCGGTTCTCCTGTAGCGTGTTCAAGTGTATTGCATTCATCTCCGGTGAGAGCGAGATCCGCTGTTTTGGAAATTGCGAGAGCACTTCTTCGATAGTGATAGACTTTTGGGGCATCTTCTGTTTCTTCGAATGTTGAGGGAATAATGCGGTTACAAGGGGTCTGCCTCCCCCATCCTCGCCCCAGTGGCCAATGACGCAGCCTCAGAAAATACACGCGATGTCATGGTGAAGAGAACGATTAGGTGACAAGCGATGTGCTCTGTTATTTAGCTTCGTTATGACGGTATTGTGCATAGACTTCAATTATTAACATTTTCACAGCCTCCTCTCGCCGCATAGAGTGTCACCAGAAGCAAGCCCACGGACAAAAACTGCCCGGCTATCCACCAGTTCTGCCAGGCACCGAAGCTAATTTGGCCATAGACCACCAGGGTTACGATCGCTCCAATCATCCATTCAGACCGGCTTCTGTAGATAGGTAATAGCCTTATCCGAAGAATCAAAACCGCACCAGCCAAGGCAAATACAATAGCGCCCAATGCGCCAAGCTCTAGCCAAATCTGCAAAAACTGATTATGCGGATGGAGCGGAACGAAAAATTCCCGACTTATAACCTGATGGCTCCCGTTTTCTTGAACTTTGATAATATCATACTTCTCACCACCGCCCGGAAGGATCCGTGACGTTCTAAGACCCCACCCCAGCAGCGGTTTCTCCATAATTTTCTGGGATGTGAACTTCCACGTAATCAACCGGTTCATGCCCGATAAAGGGAAAGCACTATCGCCAACCTTTGCGCTGATGGTCGGCGGTGTGACATCCTTGAGTGCAACATAAGCCACAAACGGAGACACCACCACGGCGAGACAAAAAGTTGTCGCAATAAAGATCAGAGCTGGGCGAAACGCCAACCGTGCCACAAGTGCAGCGAAAAGGCCAAGCGATAGAGCGACCAACGAGGCAGTGGCGCCAAACATCCAGGCAAGAACCAAAACAAGGACGAATGCGACTGCAGCAAGAACCATTCCACGCCTTGTGTTCACAAAGAGACACCAGATAAAGATCGACATAACGGTGATGCCACTTTTGACGGGCGTGTCTAAATTTATACCGCCGGTTGGCTCAAAAATAACCTGTTCCCAGCCATAACCGCGCATTGTCCGATAGAACCAGCCAATGGTGGCGGCTTCAAACAAGAGCAGCGCTCCCGCCAACACAACACCAAGATGTATTGCTGGTTTCAGGATATCACTGGTGCCGGACGGCAGTTCCGTAACAGCGGCCATCGCGACGCAGCCAATGGCCGCCAGAACGATGAGTTTCAGTGCCAAGCCAAGGGATAAAGCCGGCTCCAGAGACCACAGACTGCTCGCAAGCCCCACTAAAAGAAGTGGCGAAAAATATAAAAAATACAGGCCGCCACGCCTCAAAATATTTCTGACGCCACCCCGGTTTAACGAGAGGAAGATCACCGCGGCGAGCACCAACATCAACACCAGCGCCTTGGGGGAGACCGTACCGATCGGAATCATGCTCGCGACCACCAGATAGGCGATACGATCCAGTTTTATAAAATTTGTCAGCATTCCAATGGGCGATCCGTCTGACGTGATGATCTGTGGTACCGGAGTATCATGGCAGCCAAATTACCGGCGAACTGTCTTGGCGAAATGTGTGAGAAATTTGCGCTCAGATATTGGCATCACTTTCTGCTGCAAAAGTTTTACGAGGCGTTGGCGTTGCTCCTCAGATAGTTGGCCGACCAAACTGTCTCTATTGTGACCGAATGCCCGGTCTAACGAGGTCGCTAAGTGCAAATAATAGGCGGATTTTATCATATTGGGCGCGTCACACACGCCGCCGGAATGGTAGCTGGACAAAAATAAATACGCATAAATACTTTGGACCCTGGCGCTCAGTCGCATGACCTCTTCATAATCATCACAAAAACTGCGCGGACGGTCTTTTGATTTCAGCTGGTGAGCCAGGTAGGAAAAAGGCGCCGCAATACTCCCGTGAAACGCAGCCTTTCCGTACCATTCCAAGGCCAAGTCAGAGTTGGGGGCACCGGTCTTCCCCGCAGCATAAATCTGGCCCACCAAGTAGGCGGCATAGGCGTTTCCCTCATCACCTTTTTGTCTCAGATCCATCAACGCATGCGGGAAATCCCCCCGATAATAATCAGCGAAACCGGACTCCGCGGCGCGCACCCAAACGCCGAGCATGAGGAGAAACAAGATCGCGGGGACTCCTATTTTTAACATCGCTTTATCACTCACGGGTTCGGGCCTGAACAAAAATAACCACGGCTTACTCACACCACCTAACATGCCAAGTGGCAAGATTAAACAAGGTCCATATGAGAAGGGATCGGTCCGCCCGCTGTCTCTGATGGTCCTGTAAAAGAGATGTCAAATAGTCGCGATTGAATCCGTATTCCTGCAGCACCTTTGAGCCGAGGATTTCCGTTTCAGCCCGCTTCCCAAAATCTCCTCTCAGCCATTCCGCCATGGGTGCGGCAAAGCCCATTTTTTTCCGATGGATGATCTCGTCTGGTATGACACCCGCGACCGCATTTTTTAAAAGGTTTTTGGCACCGCCACCGCGCAGCTTCACAGCCCCGGGTATATCCATCGTGAGCTCGACGAGGGCATGGTCCAAAAACGGCACGCGCGCTTCCAGGCTCGACGCCATGGTGATCTTATCGACGCGCATGAGCAGCAATTCCGGCAATCGCAGGCGGAATTCATTATGGATCATTCGGGTGAGTTGGTCTTGGCCCGGATGAGCCTGGTCAAAATTAACCAGAAAATCCTCAGCCACATGAAAGCTGTCTCGCGCCATATAAGTCGCCGGTAACAATCCAGCCCCGGCAACATCTTCCCAGCCATAGGGTGCCTTCGGGAAATAGTCCGGCAGCAGTGAAGTCTTTTGGGACTCCCAGAAAGCCACCGCGCCGCTCCAAAAGGGTTCTCTGTTTTGAGATGCCCGGGAAACAGCATCCGCGTAAATCTCAAATTTTGGGAAGCGTTTTGCCAAACCGACCGCCGTCGCTGCGGTCAAATTTTGCAAACCTCGCGGTAGGTACTTCTGAAAAGGACGGAAGCATCTCTCGTTTAACTCTAAATATTTCATGTATCCGTTATAGCCGCAGAATTGCTCGTCGGATCCCTCCCCGACCTGAACGACCTTCACGCCATTGTCATGAGCCAGTTTAGAGACAAAGTGCAAGGGAATGCAGACCCAATCAGCGAGGGGCTCATCCTGATGATGGACGAGGTCATCCAGGTAACCCACCATGTCTTGCTCATCGACCAAAACCTCATGATGATTTGTCTTAAACTGCTTAGCGACATGGGCAGCATAGTCCAATTCGTTCAGGTGCTGATGATCCTTGAAGCCGACGGTGAAGGTATTGACCGGGTCGTCTGTAAAACGGTCCATCAGGGCGACATTGACAGACGAGTCAATGCCGCCGGAGAGAAACGCACCATACGGTGCATCCGACATCATGCGTTTTTCGACAGAGGCCTCGAGCCGTTCCATAACCGCCTGGCAATAGTATAGGTTCTGATCGGCCGCACTTTTTCCGGCAACCGCCTGTGCACCCAAGTCCTGCCCTGGCACTGCCCCCCAATACCGTTCTGCCGTAAAAGATCCATCCACCTCAATCGTCATGAAATGAGCCGCCGGCAGTTTGTAAATACCATCAAAAAGCGTCAGGGGCGCTGGTGTCGTTAAATAGGTCAGGTAATGATATAGCGCGGCCTCCCCAACGGTTGCCGGCACATTAGGATGGGCCAAAAGCGCTTTGATCTCTGACGCAAAGGCGAAAACACCTTTGCGTTTAGTAAAATAGACCGGCTTGATGCCAATCCTGTCCCGAGCAATTGACACTCGCTTGGCGGTCTCATCGTAAACGGCAAATACGTACATACCGTCGAGCCGATCCAGCAGGCCGCGCATGCCCCACGCCTGGTAGCCCTGAACCAAGACCTCCGTATCGGAATGATCGGACCGGAATCGGCATCCTCGCCCTTCCAGCTCCGCCCTCAGGCTAACGTGATTATAAATTTCCCCATTAAAGGAGATCCAAACGGTTCCCTCTCCATTGGACATCGGCTGTGCGCCGCCCTCGGAGAGATCAATGATGGAAAGCCGACGGTGGCCAAGTCCCACCTTGCCGTCACTTGAAATATACGTGCCGTCACCGTCCGGTCCCCGGTGAACGATGGTGCTGTTCATTCGGTGCAAAAGATCGGCTGACACCGGTTCAAGCCGCTCAAAATGGAGAATTCCAGTAACGCCGCACATGGTTTAGTTCTATACCGGTTCGCAGAACGCACCAATCATTTTCCGCTGTACGGCGCCAATGCAAACGATCCTACACATGCGCCTGTGTGGCCTGAGCATAGACGTGGCGCGCCCATCCCCGATAACCCCGCTCCCCAGAATGGTCAGGGTGTTCGCCAATGAGCCATTCCCGGACCGGCATGTAAAAGCCGGTCTTGGGCCGGTTAAGCACGGACGGAGGCAGCGACAGCCGTGGCGCCGCAGCCATGTCCAGCTTGCTGGCATCCAGCCCGGCTATTTCGGCGAATAACGTGGCGTCAACCAGGGGCGTTCTGATCTCAAGGGAATGGGCCATGCCTGCCCAGTCGGAATCCCGCAACAGCTGGTTTCGCATGTACCAGGTCAGCTCCAGAGCTGAAACCCGCGCTTTCTCATCGGCGATGCCATCGACTGTTCCTTCAAGCCTCACAAGAGGCTGAAGCGCGCGCCACCCTGCCGCTGCCATATCCCCATCCATAACATCCGGTAGTTCCCAGGGCAGGTATAACCCTCGGCGCAATAGATAAGCGCCAGAGTAACTCCCGCCATATTCAAACAAGCTGGCATATTTGGGTGACGTAATGCGCTTGAGAAATGGCGCCGAAACATATCGGATTGCGCGTCCCGCGCTGGAGAGACCAGGTATCCGCCCCAAAGAACCAGCCAGCTTGGGAATTTGCTGGAAGGACGGGTAGCCGCCGAACAGTTCGTCTCCTCCCAGGCCAGACAGGGCGACCTTCAGGCCCATCGCGGCGGCTTCCTTGGACACAAAATAGGTGTTCGAGCCGTCGATGGACGGCTGGTCCATCGAGACGAAGAGATGATCCATGTCATGGTGAAACTCAGCCCCCCTCACAGTCCGCGTCTGGTGGCGTGTCTGATAGAGCGTCGCAATTTCTTCTGCGAGAGGCGCCTCGTCCATGTTGCCGCCCGCGAGTTCATCAAACTGTAGGGTCATGCTTTGAAGTGCCGCGTTGGTATGCTCGGAAGCCAAACCGGTCACGGTCGCCGAATCCAGACCAGCCGATAAAAATACCCCAACAGGCACGTCCGAGACCAGATGATGGGCCACGCTGTCGGACAGCGCCGCGTGAAGCTTCTCCAAAACGTCCGATTTAGAGACCTCGGCACTGCGCGCTGCAAGATGCGCGCTGACATCGAAATATGTCCGCACCGCAGGTGCGCCTTTGCGATCGATCCACAAGCTCGAGCCGGATGGGAGCGCCTTCACACCGTTGTAGAGGGTATGAGGCTCGGGCACATACCCGAACATGAAAAACCCAACATGGCCGCCGGGATCGGGCGAGGTATCGATCTGACCGCCCGCCAGCAGGGCTTTCACCTGCGAGGCGGCTCGGAAAGTTTTACCATCAGTCGCATAATAGAGTGGCTTGATGCCAAACGGATCCCGCGCCAGGAACACCCCCTGCTTCTCAACATCCCATATTGCGAGCGCAAACATGCCCCGGAGCTTATGCACCATTTCCGGCCCATCCCGGTCGTAGAGATGCAACAGGACCTCTGTGTCCGAGTTTGACGCAAACGACCTCCCCTCTGCGGTCAATTCATCGCGCAAAATCTGATAGTTATAGATTTCCCCATTGTAAGTGATGACCAACCGGGGGGTTCCATCGCCTCCCGCGAGTTGCATGGGCTGTGCGCCGGTTTCACTCGGATCAATGATGGCCAAACGCCGATGGCCGAAGCCAATCCGGCGATCATTAGAGAACCACTCCCCCTCTCCGTCCGGCCCGCGCGCCCTCATCCGCTCATTTATCCGGCGCACTTCTCCAGCAGCCACAGGAGGTGCGTCCGGCGCGTATGCAAAAATAACGCTAAAACCACACATAGTGCATTCATACAGAGGCAGAGGGGAACGGACAAAACCTTTATGGGGTATGTTGGGAGCATTGAAAATGGAGCAGGCTCAAAACGAAAAATCACGGTTCAGGCTTGGGGTTGCGTAGACGCTATATACCTTCGGACATCTGGAGCCCTTCCAGGCAGCCATCACTAGGGCGTTTCAAAACAGGTACCATGCGGGTGATACACCTGAGGCCTGGGAAACCAGAAACCAGACCTCGTGCTCAAATTAATGATGTCGGAGCCTCCAAACTTCTGATATTTAAGTTTGATCGTCGAGAGAGTAGTTTAAAAATAAAGAGAGGAGCTCCTAGTGGCTGATAATCAACCGCAAGAATTTTTTGTCGAGCGCGTTGCGAACATGTCCCATGCAAACGGCGTATTCCGGGTCACTTTTGCCCAACAAGAGGAAGGTGCTGACCTGCGCCAGACTGTCCGCCTCATGATTCCGGCCAACCAGTTGGCGGGCATCCTGCAAGGTATCTCAGGCGCCGCCAAAAATATTGGCGAACAAGTTCAGGCCCGAATTGGCGATACCGAAGAGACCCGAAGCAAGGCCACAGACCAGAAGGCGAAGCCACGCCGCACGTCGAAAAAGAAGGCCACGGCTAAAAAATAGCACATATCATCAACTAAGAGACACCCCGAGGGGCCGTTGTAGGAGAGTTTCTTGATTCCCTAACGTTCCCGCATAGCGTCATCCATTGAGTCGATAAACGGCTGGAACAGGTACTGAAACACTGTCCTGTTACCCGTATGGATATTTGCAATCACCTGCATGCCCGGGAACAGATTATAGCGCTCCTCTCCCCGTTGAAAATGATCGCTGTCCGTTTGAATTCGCACCTTGTAGAACGGTGATCCCTCAGGCGTTAAAAGCGTATCTGGGCTGACTGAAATCACCTTACCCTCGAGCCCTCCAAACCGCTGCGCATCGGCGGATGCCAAGGTGACCTTTGCCAATTGGCCACTCTGCACAAACCCGATGTCTTGAGTGGCCAGTTTAGCTTCAATAATGAGCATGTCCCCTTGAGGCACAATATCCACTACAGGTTCGCCGGCTCTCACGACCCCACCGATGGTGGCAATATACATGGTTTTGACGAGGCCATTGACGGGTGACCTCAAGGTCGTCCGCGCCAAGCTATCCTCGAACTTTCGCATGCGCTGCGTAAGCTCATCAAAGGTTAGCCTGGCGGCATCTAGTTCTGTCTTGGTCTCGTCATCAAACACGCTTTTTATAGCAGCTAATCCGGCCTGCGCTTCGGCAAGACTAGCCTTTGCGCTGACCAGGGCGGCCTTACTTTCCTCGAGCTCTCCCTCCAATCGACCGTTCTCTTTCAAAAGATCAAGATGCTTGTAACGATTTGTGAGATTATCCTTGAGAAGCTGCTCGCTGATGCCAACTTGTTCTTTGAGCAGGTTCAGACTCTTGCTGTGGCCGCGGATGCGCTGGGTTGTCTCATTGATGGCGTAACGGCGCTGCAGAATTGCTTTTTCCTGTTGAATAATCTCACTTTTCCGGCGCCGACTTTGGATTGCAAAACGTTCCTGGGATCGACGGACCAATGCAGCATGACCCGAGATTAATTGCGCATCATATTTTGGCTCATTCCAACCTGCCAATTGCGCTTCCAGGCGCGCTATTTGTACCTTGAGGGATGTCAGGCGGACCTGAAGCTCGCCCACATCAGCATCCGAGGACGTCGGCTCCANGACCACGAGNGGCTGGTCCAACTGGACGAAATCCCCCTCCTTCACATGGATAAAACTGACGATNCCGCCCTCCAGGTGCTGGACTGTTTTTATTTGCGAAGCCGGCACCACCTCACCTGTCGCCATGCTGACGATATCCAGTGTTCCAAGCGCTGCCCAGAAAATAAAAACCACCGTGGCCAGGACACAGAGAGCATAACTAGTATGCGCGCGCACGGTTTTGAACCTCTCCCTGGGCAANGCCGGGGTATCTGGGCTCTCCGTCACGTGCTACTCTCNACCGGTTGTGTCTCGGCCCCGCTGGGAGCGCCCGCCTGTGCAACCCCTGGGATCACCGTAATCTTTGGAATCGGTTTTGTGTTGATGTCTAGGATCGTATGCTGGCCTTTCACAATTTTCGGGTCATGGGACATAACAATGATAGTTTTTCCTTGCTGCGCCATGTCGCTCAAAATGGCATGAACCGTGGCGATGCCCTCCGCATCGAAGCTCTCAATGGGTTCGTCAAACAGGACCAGGTTACCACCCGAGATAAGGCCACGAGCCAGCGCCATACGACGTCGAATTCCTTCGGANAACCGCCAGCCGTTATCCACCACGGGTGCCTCAAGACCATTTTCACTTTCATCCACAAACCGCCGCAGACCTGCCACATCGACCGCTCGTTTCAAAACTTCGTCATCCGCCTCCGGGCAATTTATAATCAAATTTTCAGCAATAGTGGCATTGAGCAGGGACGGCTCTTGCGGAAGATAAATGACCTGTTTGCGCCACCAATCACTAGCCGCCTGTTGAATGTCCAGGCCGTCGGCTAGTATCTGCCCCCGGCTCGGTTCTAATAGGCCAAGCAGCAATTTCGCGAAGGTCGTTTTACCCATCCCGTTATTACCGGTGACGACCAATACGCTCCCAGGCTCAAGCTTCAGATCGAGCGACTCAAACAACGGATCGTTGCTGCCATGATAAGTGAACGCAAGATCCCGAAATTCCAACCCGCCGGCATAATCGGTCAGGGTGGAGCCACTGTCTTTTTCGAGCGGCATCCTAGAGAACTCTTCAAACATCGCGAGCGATTGATTGGCCTTGGTAAAAGTGGTTCCCAATTGAGAAAACCGCGAGACGGGCTGCAGCGCGCGGGCGGACAAAATGTTAATCCCAATCATGGATCCCACATCCAGTTTGCCTTGCACCACAAGGAGCCCGGCAACAACGATAACGACGACGCTAAGAATGGCAGTGGCACTTTGTGTCAAGGATTGAACCAACCCCTGCCGCATCCCCACCAAGCGCTTCAGGCCATGAACAAGACTAGAATGCTCATCCCAGGTTAATCGTAAAAAAGTCCCTGCGTTAAATGCACGCACAGTCTCCGCTTCCCGCACCGCGGTGCCGATTAAGGCGCTCGACGCACCTGAGGCACTCGTGAGGTCAGTGTTCTTTTTGGCGGTCGACGCTGCTCCCCAGAGGCCACCCAAAAAGACAATGACCAAAAAAGCTAGAACAACGAGCGCAATCGCCGGTTCCAAAAGATACAGTACAAAGACAAAGAAAAGAGCAAAAGGAACATCGAGAACGGCGCAAATATTCGACGCGTTGTAGGCCTGTTCGATATTGTTCGTCCCATTGATAATTTCCCGGCGTGTGTCCGGCGCCACCCGCTCTAGCGATCCCAATTTCGACCTAGTGAGAATTTTATAGCCTTGGGCACTAATGTATTCATCAGCGTCAGCCGAAACGCGCTGTGCGAGATGCATACGCGCCTGCCGGAACGCTAATTCCAGAGCTATCGCTACGAGCACCCCAATTGTCAGCGTCACGAGAGTTGAATCAACGCCCTGAGAGACGTAACGGTTGAGTACCTGCATCACAAAGATCGGGCTCGCAAGCGCGAGCACGCTGATAAAGACCGATGCCACCATCAATTCTGTGGCAATGCCGGGCTTNGCCATGAGACGCCTGATGAGCTCTTTCATCTAATTGTCTACCGGATTACGTCCTGAACGTGAAGACTCTAATATTGTGCTGCAACGGATCAAATAAATGCTTGTAATTCATTATATTGAGGGGCCAGGGAGATGGCAGCCAGTTTACCTCCTATCTCGCTGAGCGCCTTTGCCTTAAAACGATGTCATCGTGCTAATTGGGCTCTCGCCTACGGCCTCTGGACATCTCCGGGGCACCTCCAAAAACCAAGAACGGCATTACCATATAGTAACGCTTGCAATCAATCCAGATGGCTCTTTTAAANAGCTTATTTATCTAATTAAAAAATGGTCATCAATTATCCTCTTGAGAGGCCGACCGGTATAAATGGATTTACGACTTTATCTCGGGCCAGAAAAAAGTCGTAGGAAAACCGCGCCCCGGCGTATCGGGATCCCACAGGCTCGACAAGTTCCTGGTCTCAGCCGCCCATTCCCCCTACATTTAGGTTTATAATTTTAGGGATCGTGGCAGGATGAAGCAGTCCCATTATAATATAGGTGTGATATTGGCTATTGGAAGCGCTGTCTGCTTTGCGCTCTCCAATACTTTTGCCGGACTTGCATATCAGGGAGGCGCCACGCCTTTTACGCTCAGTGCCTCGCGTTTTCTTTTGCCAGCGGCCCTCCTGCTGATGGTTCTGCTTCTTCAAAAACAGCCAATTCTGATGGCGTGGCGTCATGGGTTGGGGGCGGGCATATTGGGCGTGGTCACAATCATTTATACACTGGCCTTGTTGACCGCGATTGACCGGCTACCCACTACCATCGCCATTTTGATCTTTTACCTCTTCCCGATTTTCACGGGAGTTATCCTTGCGGTCACGGGCTGGGACGCGTTTGGGCGCACGAAAATCATCGGTGTGCTGATTGCGTTTTTGGGCCTCGCGCTCACTCTGGGTGTGCGGTTTGGGGAATTGGACGGCTTAGGCATGATCCTCGCGGCCATCGCCGCCGCAGGGCTCGCCACGGTCTCCTCCGTGAGTAGCCGTTTAATCGGCGGCGCCGATCCCCGCCAGGCAACGCTGTACATATCGGTGGCGGCCTCTTTGACGATGATGATGGTCGTTGCCATTCGTGGCAAGCTGGAAATGCCGGTAGATGCCACCGGGTGGACCGGGTTTTGGATATCCAATCTTTTATACGCTGCCGCAATGATCGGATTTTTCTATGCCATCGCTTTAATCGGCGCGGGCGCAGCAACATTCTTCTCCAACTTCGAACCCCTTGTCGTCACGATAGCATCCTTCCTGTTGCTAGGACAGTCCCTCCTTCCCCTTCAGCTGGTTGGAGTTGTGGTCGTGGTCGGCGCCCTCATATTTTACGCGCAAGCAGATACTGGCCAACCCCCTGAACTGGATAACGAGCATCTCTAAAATCGCAAAAATCTTGGAACCACATCATTTTAACGTCCTCAGCTGTTTGATGAACGCAGAGCGAGCCAGCTTCATCAAATTTGGGCGAGGACATACATCTTGGATCGGCGACACAGGACTGGGGCTCAGCGTCGCACGGGCAATCATTAAAAACTTGATAGCATCATTTAGTTTGAGCCAAAAAGCCGGCAGGGAAGTGTTTTTTCGGCATGCCTCAGGCGGAGGAATAACCCGGCGCGGGCCCTGCACTAGACGGTCCCTTTATTCCACCATGTCGCGCTCGTGGCCAGCTGCCACTTCGACCGCCCGGCATACGGCTGCCAATTCCATATGATCCAAGCCGAGGGCGACCGCAGAGTTAAACGTTTGACGCGCCGCCGCAAATAGGTTGATCGGCGCGCTCAATTCAGCCGCATACTCGGAAATAATGGAGGCGTCCTTCCGAATGATATCGAAGATCGTCCCGTCCTCGTAGCGGTAATCGGATTTCGCCATATACTCACCCCGCACCTGGAGCATGGTTGAACCCCCAGCCCCCTTCGGCAGCACGTCATGGATCAGGGCCGGATCGAGCCCCGCTTTCATGCCCAATACCATACACTCGGCTGCCGCCACTGTGTGAACCCCCACGAGATAATTAGCGAGAATTTTCATCTTCGAGGCATCCCCCACAGGTCCAACATAAAAATTTGTCCCCGTGAAAGCCTCTATAACGGGCTTGCAGATGATGTAGGCAGCCTCGTCACCACTCACATAAAGGGAGGCTTTAAGGTCAGCCACCATGGGCGGGGTTCCGCTAATGGGCGCGTCCAAAAACACCCGGCCTGCCGACGCGGTACGCTCACCAAGGTCTACTTTATCTGACACTTTTAGGGTACAGGTATCAATCAGAATTTGGCCTTCCCGGCCACCATGGATGATCCCGTCCTTCCCTACAATGACAGCCTCAAGTGCAGCAAGGCTCGGAAGGGAAGTAATCAGGATCTCTGCCCTGTCTGCGGCTTCCCGGGGCGATGCCGCTACCTCACCGCCCTCCTTTTCCAATGACGCCGTGTGGGCTGCGTTCAGGTCACAGCCAAGCACCTCATAGCCCGCTTTCATCAAATGGCGGGCATAAAGCCCCCCCATTGCCCCCAATCCGATGACACCGATTTTAGTGGTCATGTCTTTTACTCCGTTAATCACAGTTCCTTCTACCCCCTCGACGGAGTGGCTTCCCGACATGGCCTCCGAGGGACCGAGTTGCGGTCCTAGCGCAATTGCACCAAATCTGACGCCATCGCGGGTGCCTGAATACTGTGGAGCGCAATAGCTGGGCCTATAATGTTAATTCGCTCGGTCGCGGTAAGCAGTTGTCCTAGAAGCCGTTACCGTGAAAGCCAATGCCTAACGGATAGCTGGCAAACCCGCTAGAAACGCACGTTGTCGCCGCCTTTTAGCGCCAAACGCTCGCGGGCCTCGGCTGGTGTCGCGACTTCGAGGGACATGTCTTCAACAATGCGACGGATCTTGGCCACCTGCTCCGCATTCGATTTCGCCAACTCACCCTTGCCGATATAAAGGGAGTCCTCGAGGCCCACCCGCACATTGCCACCCAGGATGGCACCGGTCGTCGTAAAGCTCATTTGATGGCGTCCGGCGGCCAAGATCGACCATTCATAGTTTTCCTCTCCGAACAATTTGTTGGCAATGCGCCGCATGTGCATGAGGTTTTCGATATCCGCCCCGATCCCGCCCAGTATGCCGAAGATTGTTTGAACAAAGAACGGCGGCTTCACCAAACCCCGATCCACGAAATGTGCCAAATTATAAAGATGCCCCATATCGTAGCACTCAAACTCGAAGCGAACGCCATGACCTTCACCAAGTTCTTTCAGCACCCACTCGATATCCTTAAAGGTGTTTCTGAAGATAAAGTCGCGCGTCATTTCGAGATAAGCCGGCTCCCATTCGTATTTCCAGTCATACGGCTTATCGAGAATGGGAAAGAGGCCGAAATTCATGGACCCCATGTTAAGTGACGTCATTTCCGGACTGACCTGGAGCGCGCCAGCGCAGCGTTCCTCCAGCGTCATGCCGTGCCCACCGCCCGTCGTGATGTTGATGACGGCGTCGGTGGATTGTTTTATCCTGGGCAGAAACTCCATGAAGACATCCGGATCCGGTGTCGGACTGCCGTCCTCCGGATCCCGAGCGTGGAGATGAAGTATAGACGCTCCAGCTTCCGCCGCCGCGATTGCATCCTCCGCAACCTCGTTGGGCGTGATCGGCAAATGTTCAGACATGGTGGGGGTGTGGATGGCGCCAGTAACCGCGCAGGTGATAATGACACTTTTGGCCATAGATTTATTCCTCTCCTGTTGGGGGCGACCACGTCACCGTGACGCCGAATTATCATAGTTTTTGTTACTTCTGAGCCAACCATACTGGATGAATGATCAAATGATCAATAACGACGCCACGTGCAGTCGTCGGATAAACGTATTTTATCCGACCTACGGGTCTTATTTTTGCCAACCATTCCGGAACGGAACAAACACGAAAGAGAAAATTGATCTTTTAACATGCCGGCCCGACCTAACCCTTAGGCTTGTGCAGTGCAGTTAGTGCTACCTTAGCCGAGATCGGCCAGAGGCATTGGTCGCGCCTCGGCCACCTGGTCTGCCAGGGAGATCAGTTTTCCCTCACTGAAGCGTGGGCCCACGAGTTGCAGACCGGCCGGAAGACCGTCTGCCAGGCCCGCCGGAACGGACAACGCGGGCACACCGAAGAGTGAAAACACCAAGCTTGGCCCGACCCATTCGATATAATTGGCCATCGTCTGACCGTTAACGCTCTCCGGGTAATTCTGTGTCACCGGGAACGGGGGTATGGGCAGCGTGGGGGTTGCGATCACGTCATAGGTCTCAAACGCCTCAACCAATTGCTTCCACAGCCTATTCCGGATCGCCTCCGCGCCGGCGATTTCTGTCGGCTTTTGATCCAGCCCTGCTCGAATGTTGCCCGCGAGATTTTCGCCCAGTTGGTCAATACGATCCAACAAGTCGAGATTCTTGGTCACCATCCATTGAGCCCGCAGCGTCAGAAATGATGGCCGGCCCTCTCGGAAATCAAGCGCTAACTCCTCCACCATGTGACCGGCTGTTTTAAGCATTTGCACGGCATCCCGGCACGCCGCTGCAACACCTGCCTCGACATCAATACCGCACACATTCTCGACATAGGCAATTCGGAGAGGTCTGGCCTGGCCGCCTTCTGAGGCTTTGAATCCGCTCTGCTGGCAAAATGGGTCGCTGGAATGTGGTTGGCTGATGATCTCGAGGAACATTGACAAATCTTCGGCTGTCCGCGCCATGGGGCCAGAAACACCCAGAGGATCGAAGGGAATGTTGCTGGGCCCGGACGGCACAAGTCCAACGGTTGGGCGCAGTCCCATCACGCCGCAAAACGCCGCAGGTATTCTGAGAGAACCCGCCAGGTCCGAACCGGAGGCAATCGGGAACATGCCAGACGCGAGGCCTGCTGCACCGCCACCTGTAGAGCCGCCCGCCGATAAATTTGTATCCCAAGGATTGAGCGTTGCACCAAAAACATCATTGAACGTATTACCACCGGTCGCAAATTCCGGATTGTTGGTTTTGCCAACAATGACAGCGCCGGCCTGTTTCAGCCTCGCAACCATTATATCATCTCTCTCCGGCACATTGTCAGCAAATAAGAGGGATCCGTAGGTCGTCCGAATCCCAGCTGTATCGGTGGTATCCTTGATGCCAACAGGCACACCTGCGGCCGGGCCCAAGGGTTCTCCTGCGGCTACCGCACTATCCACGGCCCCGGCCTGGGTCCGGGCGATGTCCTCACTCAAGGTAACAATCGCGTTGATTGTGGGGTTCGTCTCAGCGATGCGGGCTAAATGGGCCTCCAGCACCTCGGTAGCACTCACATCTTTGCCTCGAATAGAAGCCGCCAAATTAGTCGCCGATTGTTGCCAGAGTTCAGTAGTCATCAATTTATCCTCATGTTACTCATCGCGTGTTACGTCCGAATTGGCTCGATTAGCACGTGCAGGCTCCTCCAAGCCAGGGGCCCTGTCAATCACGGGACGATACATCCGACGGACAGTATCTGCTGCACGCCACCGGGAGTCCGGGGCATCGTCATTCAAAGGAGGAGTGTTGCCATTGCAGCGACCGAAACGCCCCTCCCCAGAGATAGGACTGTTTGGCCGGCAGAATTAATTGCTGCGGCCGGACACAAACTGGTAAGATGGGGTGTAACCACTGGAAGAAACCCTCTCTTGCCTTCAAAGACTTCTCCTGCCCTAAGCGTTCTGCGCGACACATTCGGTTATCCAAATTTTCGCCCCGGTCAGGAGGACGTCATCAACGCGATTCAGGCAGGCGAAGATGTGCTGGCCGTGATGCCCACAGGTTCCGGTAAATCTCTCTGCTATCAAATCCCTGCGCTGCTCCGTGACGGCCTCACCCTTGTTGTCTCCCCCTTGGTCGCGCTGATGGAAGATCAAGTGGCTGCCCTCAAGCTCAACGGAGTGGCGGCAGAAACATTGAACTCATTTCGCGACCGGGACACCAACATAGCCATCTGGAAGCGTGTCGTAGCGGGTGAGGTCCAAATCCTCTATATCGCACCGGAACGTCTGATGACGGCGCGCATGATCGCGGCTTTGCAGAAACTGCCGGTCCGCCAGATCACCATTGACGAAGCGCATTGTATCTCGCGCTGGGGACCGTCGTTTCGTCCTGATTACGAAGATCTCACCCGTCTCTCGGACCTGTTTCCGGCTGCGCCAATTTCTGCCTTCACGGCGACAGCGGATAAGACCACCCGAGCGGATATCGCGGACAGTCTGTTTAACGGTCCCAGCCGTGCCTTTGTGACCGGTTATGACCGTCCTAATATTCAATTGTCGGTGGAGCCCCGCCGCGATTGGAAACGTCAACTCCTCGACTTTCTTGCCGCGCATGCTGGGAAGAGCGGTATCGTTTATTGCCTGTCTCGCAAAAAAACAGAAGAGACGGCAGCTTTTCTCTGTGCCAAAGGATACCGGGCATTGCCGTACCATGCCGGGCTCGACAAGGCAGACCGCAGCACGCATCAGGAGATTTTCAAAAATGATCCCGGCGTGATCATGACGGCGACCATTGCGTTTGGCATGGGCATCGACAAGCCAGATGTCCGGTTCGTATTCCACGCCAACTTACCCGGCAACATCGAAGCTTATTACCAGGAACTTGGGCGCGCTGGCCGGGATAACGAACCGGCGGACGCTTTCATGCTCTATGGCCTAGACGATATCCGCCAGCGTCGCCAATTCATCCAGGAAGACGATGGGGAAGATGACCATAAGCGGCGGGAACATAAACGGCTTGACGCCCTATTAGCTTATTGCGAAACCCCGGAGTGCCGGCGCCGCGCGCTTCTCTCCTATTTCGGTGAAGACAGCAAAGCGTGCGGCAACTGTGATGTCTGTCTCACCCCCCCGGTACTCGACGATGGGACTGCGTTGGCAGGGTGGGCACTCACCACGATCCAGGAAACGGGTCAGCGTTTTGGGGCGTCTCATATTATCGACGTTCTGCGAGGTACAGACACAGAGAAAATCCGGCAGTTTAGGCACGAACGCGTGTCCTCTTACGGTGTCGGCGTGGCAGAAGATAAAACAACCTGGGGATCCATTCTGCGGCAAATGATCGCGGCGGGATACCTCCACATGGATGTCAGCGGATATGGCGGATTACAGGTTACGGAAAACGGCATAGATCTCCAGCGTGAGGGCAGCGCGTTCCGCTTCCGGCGTGAGACGCTCCGGCCCAAATCTGCAATGCCCAAGGCACATTCTACCGCGGCGCTAAGGGAATTAACGGATGGCGACGGAAACCTTTTGGCTGCCCTCAAACAATTGCGTCTCCAGTTTGCGAAAGAGCGCGGCGTGCCCGCCTATGCCATATTCCGAGACCGCTCCCTGGCCGAGATGGCAACCCACCGGCCGTCCTCAGAAGAAGCATTCGCCCGGGTCTATGGCGTTGGTGCGGCCAAGCTGCGGGATTTCGCAGCCCCGTTTATGAAAGTGATCGCGGACTTCGATTAGGCAGGCAGGTCACTCGGCCCCGGTGATCTCTTCGTCCAAGAAGATATCCCGAACGAGGTCCCTATCTGGGTTTACGGCGTATTTGCCGAAATCCATGACGCCCTCGTCCCGTAAGCATTTTTCATCGATAAAAAAGTTTCCAGAACAGGTCCGGGCATCTTTGGTCAGAATGACATGCGCGGCATCAGCCATGATGTCGGGTATCCGCCCCCCTTCAACGTCGGCACCCGGCACCAGATTAAGCGCAGCCGTGGCTATCAAGGTGGCCGGCCAAAGGCCATTGACGCCAATGCCATATTTCCTGAACTCCGCAGCATGGCCCACCACGCAGAGGCTCATGCCATATTTGGCCATGGTATAAGCGGTGTATTTTTCAAACCACTTTGGGTTGAGATTGAGAGGAGAAGCGAGCGTTAAAACATGTGGATTTTTTGCTTTTATCAGATGGGGCAAGCAGGCCTGCGTGGTCGCAAAAGTACCTCGAGCATTGACCTGCTGCATGAGATCATAGCGCCTTATCGGCGTGTTCGGTGTATCCGTCATGCTGATGGCACTGGCATTGTTTACACAGATATCGATCCCCCCGAAGGTCTTTAACGTTTCCGCAACAGCGGCCTCGATTTGCTTTTCATCCCGAATGTCACACCGAACAGCCAATGCCGAGCCGCCAGCTGCCATCATATCGGCCGCGGCACTCTGAATGGTGCCCGGTAATTTAGGATGAGGTTTAACAGTTTTGGCGGCGATAACGATGTTAGCGCCATCCTGAGCGGCCCGCAGACCTATGGCATGACCAATACCTCGTGTGGCGCCGGTAATGAAGAGCGTTTTGCCCTTGAGATCAGACATGCGTCACGTTCATCTCGCGTAAGATACCGCTAGATTACTGCCGGAGACATACGACGCGTCTTCTGACAAAAGCCAAAGAATGGCCTTCGCCACTTCCTCCGGCCTTCCGGCGCGGCCCGCGGGCAGGTTCGGTCCGTCTTTCTCGGCCCGGCCCGCTGGTTGGATTTCCGTATCGATGAGACCGGGACTCACCACATTGACGCGTATACCATCTCGGGCCACCTCCTGAGAAAGTCCCCAGCCGAGCGCATCGACAGCCCCCTTAGAGGCTGCATAGGGTATACAGTAACCAGCCCCCCCCAGGCGGGAAGATACCGAGGACAGGAGCACGATTGATCCTCCACCCCCACCAAGACGGGGAGACATCCGGCGAACAGCTTCCCGAGATACGATCAGGGCCGCATTGACGTTGATATCGATTAGCGGCAGCATTTGCTGGTAATCGAGATCTTCCATGAGGCCATAAGGTTCTACAATACCGGCGCTGTTCACGGCCCCTTTCACTGAGCCCAGTTCTTTCTCGCAGGTCTCAAACAACCGGATAACGTCCTCTTCCTTGGCGATATCAGCCTGGACGGCAATGGCTCGCCCGCCGGCCGCTTCGATCTGTGCAACTGTTTCACGGGCTCGCGCGTCATTACGGACGTAGTTGACGCAGACGTCCCACCCCTCCGCAACGGCCCCCAATGATACACAATGGCCGATTCCCCGGCTACCGCCCGTGACAACAAGTGCTTTTGACATATAAATTTTCTCCCCAAATGTAACCCATTCTCAACTCATTTTACCCGAAATGCTAGACTTGTTCCGCAGTGAAAGTCGATGAGAAAGTGACCTCAAAACTCTGTTATACGCTTTTCGTTTGGGGGCGAACGGGGCATACTCTGGAAATGTCTATTGAAATCTCAAATATCGATCACGTGAACGTCGAATCTGACGACATTGAACGGTCTGCGCGCTTTTACCGAGAGGTTATTGGCCTGAAAGAAGGACCCCGCCCTGATTTTGACCGACCGGGTTACTGGATGTACGCTGCCGATAAACCGGTCGTGCATATTATTCGCACCCATCCCAACAATGATATGCTGACGGGGTCCAAGGATGCCTCCATTTCGCATTTTGCACTTCAGATTAAAGACTATAACGCCACACGGACGCACCTAGACTCCCTCGAAATTTTATACGAGACCAGCGATGTCGATGACACAGAGATTCGGCAAATCTTTCTGCAGGACCCCGAAGGCGTGCTGATCGAGTTGATCCACCTACCCGAGGGCGCGCGGGTCTAACAACAGCCCGCCGGCTTATGCGGGCACTATTAACCGTCTCCCACCCCGCTTTTATTCCACGTTAGCCCTTTATCCGCGAAGAAGGCCCCGCCAGCCCGTCATGTCAGCTGCTCCCTCCAAAATGAAAACCGCCCTCTGGGGCGTATTTTGGGCCTGTTTGTCCACATCTTTGGGCGGTACGACCGTTGTCTTTACGCGGATGATCATAGAAGAGACGGACCCCTTATCTCTCACCGCCATCCGGTATGGCGGCGCGGCGATAATATTGCTGGGTTTCATGATCGCAAAAACCCGGCTGCCGATTTTCGCCCGCAAAGATATGGTCATTCTCACGCTCATCGGCACGGTGATGTTTGCAGCCTTTCCCTTTTTCATGGCCACCGCGCTGGCGGACACGACCGCGGCCCGGGGAGGCCTATTGTTTGCCACCATGCCTCTCATCACCATGTCGATAGCCGCTTTGTTCGGCGTCGAGCGTATGACCCCCTTGAAGGTCATAGCTGTTCTGACTGCCATCTCCGGCACCATTGTTGCTCTGGGTGAAAATGTCGAAGATATCGCTCCCCATGCGCTTCGGGGCGATGTGTTTATGTTTTTGGGGATGCTGTGCGCCTCGTCGTTCAACGTTTTTTCCGGTAAATATTTGGTTCGGTACGGAAATCTGCCGGTAATGATATACACCATGCTTGTCGGCGTTTCCGTGTTGTTCATTCTTGCCATCATTTTAGAGAATCCGTTCTCTGGATCGCTGAACTTTGATCTCAATGGCTGGTTCATCGTCTTTCTGCTAATCGTACCGGGCGGGGCACTGATGATGTTCTCCTGGGGCCAGGCCTTGCAGCGGATAACACCGACCCAGGCTGCCATCACTGTGGGACTCAATCCGGTCACAGCTATTTTATTGGCAGCCTGGCTTCTGTTCGAACCCATCACCGCGCGAGTGGTGATTGGTTTCCTCCTCATATTCGCAGCCATCTTGCTTGCTAATTATCACCGGCGGCGCCCGGCCCCGATCAACTCACAGGGCTAGCCCATACTGTGGCACACCCCCCGCTCATATCACCCCACCTCCTGGGAATTGCCTGTCTGGTAACGGCCTTGTCCTTGAACGCGGTAAAGGACGGAACCGCGAAAATCCTGGGGGATCAGTATTCCCCGCTCATGCTCATCTGGGTTCAAATGGTGTTCACCAGCTTGGTGTTGATCCCGATTGTTTGGAAAAAGTACGGCGCGGCCATCATTCTTCCCCGACCGCTCGGACCACAAATCCTTCGGGGCGGCCTCTGTATTCTCGGGGTTGCTCTGTTTTATTGGTCACTCACTTTCATTCCTCTCACCGATACCACAGCCATGGTGTTCATAGCCCCCATCGTCGTAACGGCAGCCTCACCCTTGCTGCTGCGGGAAAAGCTGGGACTCCATCGCACTTTGGCTGTATTTGTCGGCTTTGTGGGGATGTTGGTCATTTTGCGGCCGGACTTGGGCGGGGAACGCCAGGGTTACTTCATCGGACTCGTCGCGGGCATCAGCCTGGGTCTGTTCTACGTCGCGAACAGAAGGCTCGCTGAGATCCAGCCACCACTGGCTGCCGTGACCTATACAGCCATGATTGGGGTTGTCCTCCTGCTGCCAGTTCTGCCATTTACCTGGTCGGCACCCAGGACCGAGGATCTCGCTCTCATTTCAGTCTTTCTAGTTTTTGCGACCGTGGGGCAGATCTTTTTAATTACAGCCTTTTTGTACACCCCAGCGAGTGAATTGGCGCCTTTTCAATACACGCAATTGGTTGCGGCCACCCTATTCGGCATGATCGTTTTCGACTCCCTTCCAGATCCCGTGACCTGGACCGGAATAGCGCTTGTCGTCGGTGCCGGCCTGTATATCGCATTCCGGGAATCCAGATCAATTACACTGGCTGAAAGATAAACATTTGGCGAATGATTGAGACATGGCGTCATTTTACCCCCGCCTAGAGACCTATCTAACTCCTCCAAGCCATGTCCATTCGGTTGCATTCTGTTAAACTGAGCGCCTGACAACCTCCAACTTCTGGTACTCGTAGGGGGCCTCCTCCAGAATGAATACACGGAGGATAATTTCAAGCGCTGCCGCTGTAATATGCTAAAGGTGGCAAATGTGCGCAGCATCGCTGCTCGTCTGGTTGCCAATGGCTTGTTGCAGGAGATCGAGGAACTGGGCCGAGTGCGGGAGACTTTGAATCAGCTGATGAGGAAGAGTTGACCTCGCCGGAATCCGGCCGGGGGGTGTTAAGCGATACTGACCCCCACGGCACTCGCGTGAGCAGTCAGACACTCGAGCATGGGATGCCAGGGCAAATATTAAAACAGGCGAATAGTAGCCGGCTTGCCCAAATTTCTTCAATAAAAACAAATAACTGACTGAACAAGGGGAGGCGTTTAGGGGCGTCCCTTGACTTAAAATTTAATTTTTGCGACGGTCTCGACAGGTATCCTGTACTAAAATGAATTATGGTTGGGCGTGATCTGTCAATGGGTTGATGCGGTATACGTTTAATGCGTTGGAATGGGGAAATTTCAGAAGTGAACTCTTCAATGATGCGGTCACTGACACCTATCATAAAAAAGCTATGGAAATCGGACTCCGGGGTGACGGCAATTGAATACGCCTTGATCGCTGCTCTGATTGCGATTGTGATTGTAGCCTCCCTGACTTTGATAGGTACAGACCTCGGCGACATGCTCGACAACTTCTCCAAAAATCTGGCAAATTGAGATTACTGAAATCGGTTCTTTTTTTCTGATTGCCTTGGATCCAAAGGACCAAACAAGAGGTGGTCATTGACATTACACTCCCCCTGCTGTCCTGGCTTTCGGTCCTGGTTGTTGTTGGAGCTCTAATTGCTGCAGCTGTTTCCGATTTTCGTTTCCTGACAATCCCCAATTGGTGCCCGGTCACCGTAGCCGCTTTTTATCTGCCATTCGCATACGCTTTGAACATGCCACCAGCGGGGCTCGCCCTACATTATGGATTAGGCGCTCTAATCTACCTGATAGGCCTCAGCCTTGCCTCCCATGGGATTATTGGCGGCGGCGATGTTAAGCTCCTGGCGGCGACCGCCATCTGGACGGGCCTTGGCATGATCGTTCAATTGCTTTTATCGGTGGCCGTCTTAGGCGGTGCCATCGCCCTTATCACCGTTTGTCTGAGAAGAATCTTATTGGA
>NHHQ01000045.1 GCA_002170915.1 Rhodospirillaceae bacterium TMED167
GCAGCTTTTGACAACGTATCCCCGGATGGCGGTCAAACAAGTCACGGCGCGTACTTTACCGGTGACGTCGAAACCGTCTCTCGAGCTTCGCCGTCGGATCTATGACCGCTGGAGGTTCGGGGCCAAGCCAGATGGTGTCATCGCCGCCGCTTTCGGCCGGTTCGCCAGCAAGCAATTGTTGCCTGATACGAACCTATTCACCGGGTGGAGTTCCGCCAGCCTGGAGGCCATTCCCATTGTCCAGGGACGGGGCGGAAAAGTCGTCGTCGAGAGAGGTTCCACGCATATCCAGCATCAAATGGACATTCTTCGAACGGGCTACGAGCGGGCAGGCCTTCCATGGGACGGGACCGACCCTCTCATCATTGAGCGGGAGCTTGCGGAATATCAGGCGGCGGATGCAATTGCCGTTCCCACAACGTTTGCCCGGCAAACATTCATTGATCAAGGAATTCCAGGAGACAAGATCATCGTAAACCCGTATGGGACGGGTTTATCCGGACGCGTGGGCGGAAAAGAAAAAATAGGGAGTGGTCCCCTTCGCCTTCTTTTCGTCGGCGGGGTCAGCGTCCGAAAAGGGGCNCCGTGGCTTATTGAGGCGTTAAAAGAACTAGAGGGTCAGGTGGTGTGCCGGTTCGCCGGGCCAGTGGAACCGGCCCTTCGACAAATGTATGGCGCGGGGTTGCCGGATAACGTTGAGTTGCTCGGTCCGCTTTCGTCAGTTGATGTGGATCGCGAGTTGGCTGCTGCTGATGTGTTTTGCCTGCCGTCTCTCGAAGAAGGTTTCCCTTTGTCTGTGCTGGAGGCGATGGCCGCAGGCCTTGCGTGTGTGGTGACACCGGCGGCGTCTGGTGGCGTGGTGCGGGACGGCAAAAACGGAGTTTTAGTGCCCTCCATGGATGTGCGGGCCCTTGTGACGGCCTTGGACGGCATCTCAGCGGATCCGTCACGCCTCCCAGGATTGGGAGAGGCGGCCCGGGCGGNTGTGCAGGATGGGTATTCCTGGAAAGACTATGGTGACCGGGCGGTGGCGGCTTACGAGGTGCTTTTGTCCTGACCGTTCACGGCCTCAAGCACGCCATTGTTATAGGTATTTCCCCGCCAGGCGACAATCTGGTCCGGCCTGATCAGGGCAAGCTCGGCCCCATATAAAGCCCGGGCCTCCTCTCCCGGGAGAGACACTGTGCTGAGGGGGATGTGCAGGTCAGCAGCGGTATTATGCAAGGCGTTCGCCTCCTGTTCCCGGCAGCCATCAAGTTTAAGGAGTGTGAATTCAAATCCGAATCGGTCATAGAGAGAGATGGGTTTCGCCGTTTCCCGATCAAACCAGAGATGCGGTGCCCGCCCGCCGGGACAGGCCGTCGGTTCGTAAACATTTGCCTGGTCTGGCGGCGGTGAAGTGCCATCACCCACCACGATGGGCGAGCCGTCATAGCGTGTACCAAAGGTAATGCCGGGGATGTTAAATTCCGAGCGGCCATGATTGCCGTAATGGTTGCCAGCAGCGTTCCTCAGTTGCGCGCCGTCATCAGAGTCTTCTTCCAGGCGTGGATCGGCTTTGAAGTTGCCCAGGGAGTCTGCGAACCCTTTCGCATAGATGGTGTTCCGGACCGCCGCTGGCTGGCGTTCGGGGTGATAGGACGTCAGCAATCCGGATCCGCCCCACCCATTGATCACGGCGGCGAGCTTCCAGCCAAGGTTCACCACATCCTCGATGGCGGTGTTGTAGCCAAGCCCACCCGTGGGGGTGAACAAATGGGCCGCATCACCTGCAATAAAAATCCGACCCTCGGACATTTTCTCGGCGACCAAGGTCAGCCCCGCCATCCACGAGGACCGGCTGATAATTTCGATGTCTACCTCCTGGCCCATGCATTCATTGAACATGGTCCGTGCATGGGTCTCGGAAATCGCGTCTTTATCTTCTCCAGGTTTCAATTGGGGATGGAAGACAAATTCAGCCTTTCCGTCCAAAGCAACGAAAAAGCAACGCCGCTTATGGTTGATGTTGACGTGCATCCAGGCAGGATCGCCACTGATCACATCGTAAAGATGCGGTGCACGCAGATAGACCGCATGCATAGGGCCTCCGACGAACTCGCGCGCCACACCAGACTCACCCTGCAAAGAGATTCCAAGTGTCTTGCGCACCCGACTTCGCGGACCGTCGCAACCGACAAGATATTTTCCGGTGATGATCGTCTCTCCTGCCTCAGACATGGCTGTCGCGCTGACATGGTCGCGGTGGTCGGCGACCTCGGTAACATCATGACGATACCGGAGGTCAACGCTCGCCAGCTCCATGACTTGGCGTTGTAACACCTTCTCCACATACATTTGAGAGACCCGGTGGGGCGGTTCGGCAGCGCTCCAAGACCCACCCATGCCTTTGATCAGTTCCTTGGCCTCTGAAGAGGACGGGAGCTTAAACCTGGCGAGCTCATATTTCGAAAATGACGTATAGTAGGCGATATCCGTCGGATAATCCGGCGGCATTCCCTCGGCGCGCACCTCATCCGCAAACCCCAAACGCCGGAAATGTTCCATGGTTCGGGCTTGGGTGGCATTGGCTTGTGGGTTGGGTGTCGTGGAATCGTCCTCATCAAACAGGATGCAGCGAATGTTCCGCCGCCCAAGTTCGATGGCAAGCATCAGCCCAGCCGGCCCGCCACCGACGATGATGACGTCTGTATCTGTATTTTCCATTTGTGAAATAAGAGACGCTTAGTGGCATGTTTGCAAGCTTGAACAGATCCCGGTGAGGGTCCATGGTTTTACAAACTTATGACCAGGGGGAGTTTCCTGAATGACTATCTTAAATGACCAGCGAGTGATCGCCATCGAGGAACATTATTACGACGAAAATGTTGTCGAGCACTATACGGGGATTGATAAGAGCACGGGTGGTTTTGTGCGGGACGCGCTTTTTGAGGTTGGCGAAAAGCGCATCCAGTCCATGGACGAAACCGGGATCGACGTGCAGATACTCTCTCATGGTGCGCCCTCTACCCAGCGCTTGGATGCGGCCACGGGTATTCCTGTGGCTAAGGCCGCCAATGACCGGCTCAAAGAAATCTGCGATGCGTATCCAGATCGGTTGATGGGATTTGCACAATTGCCCACGGCCGACCCGGCGGTGGCGGCGGACGAACTGTCNCGGAGTGTCAACGAACTGGGGTTCAAAGGCGCGATGATCCATGGCTTGATTGGGGATCAACGGCTTTTTCCGGACAATGAGATGTTCTGGCCCATTTATGCTCGCGCACAGGAACTGGGTGTTCCTATCTATCTTCATCCCGCCAACATTCACCCGGCGGTGGCGGAAGCCTATCTTAACGACTACGCAGCGGAGTATCCCGGCCTGATGAATGCGGGCTGGGGCTTTACAATGGAAACCGCCACTATCGGCATTCGCATGGTGTTGTCCCGCGTTTTTGAGAGATATCCCGACTTGCAGATTATCCTGGGCCACCTCGGCGAAACTTTGCCGTTTCTCATGTGGCGGATCGATCTTGCGCTCAACCGGCCTGGCAATGATGGTGTCGCATTTCGGAATGTTTTTACCTCTAACTTTCATATTACCACGAGTGGATTTTTCTCCGATCCTGCGATGCTGTGCTGTATTCAGGAAATGGGCACAGACCGCCTCCTCTTTGCCATCGATTATCCNTTCGTACCCAATGAGCCTGGNCCGATGTGGATGGAGCGGTTGATGCTGAATGCCACGGATAAGGCAAAAATTCTNCATGGCAATGCGGAAAAGCTGCTGGGAATGTGAGCCGAATTGAATTCCACATTGAGCGGTATGGAATAGGGTCCGCCCGTTTCGCATCCGTTTTGATGCAAAAAACCTGCGTCGGGGATGGCTGTGCAAGTAGCGATGGAGGGATCGAGAGAACAAAAGTCCCCCTCGTCATGTTAGGGCACCCATCAGTCATCAAAAATATCAGACTGTCCGGGATCAAGAGAATCGGTTCTGTCGTTCTGTCAGGTGAGAATGAATTGTGCGGACATTTTGGAATTACGCCATATCAGCATTATCCAGTGGGCTTGGCTGCGGCCAGAGGCGTTTTTTCCTTTCACAAATATGCCAGCCTAAAGCATCACTTCTCCGCCACAGCAGGCGATGGACTGACCGGTGATGAAAGAACTGGCCGGTGACGATAGGAACATGGCAAGCCCGATTAGATCATCCGGCGTCTCCACGCGTTTTAGGATGCGGATGTTATTGATGTGCTCCCGGCCACCGTCATCCATGCTGGCGTGGTCCACCTCGGTTTCGGTATAGCCCGGCATGATGGCGTTCACGTTGATGTTGTCGTCGCCAAGCTCGCGCGCCATGACGCGTGTCATGCCTACGATGGCCGCTTTCGAGGTCACATAATGCATGAAACCCGGCGCTCCCTGGGGCACTGTGCCTGACGAGATATTAATGATTCGCCCTTGGCCCGCCTGTCGCATCGCAGGCACCACAGACCGGGCGCAATTATAGGAGCCGGTGACGTTGACATGCATCACCTTGGTCCACTCCTCATACGGGATTTCATAAAANGGTCNAGTNGGGATGGANGCAAAGATGGCTGCATTATTGATGAGGACGTCAATCTTACCATGCGCAGCGATCGTCTCCGCTGCCATGGCCTCCACGGAGTCTGGATCTCCAACGTCAGTTTCGATTGCGAGTGCCTCGCCCCCGGCAGCCTTTACGTCTGCCGCGACATTTTTCAGATTCTCCGCATTAATTTCAGCCAGCACCGGTTTCGCACCGGCGTCCGCGAATGCCAAGGCATAGTCGCGGCCGATCCCCTGGCCGGCGCCAGTGATCAATACGACCTTGCCGCTCACATCAAANCGATCAGTGCTCATGATATGTGTTCTCCCTGGTGAAAATATTGGACCGTACGGTAAGCGGGAAACAGTGCGGCTGCAAGAAACAGGGGGCTGTTTTTTTCCTACGGTCCGTGTCCACTGATTTGACGGATAAGACTGTCGGGGTCATCGGGTAAGGAACGTCCCCGCCAGGCCACATGACCGTCGGGGCGGACGATGACCATTGGGCGTTCATAAAGGGCCTGAATATAAGTGTTTTCGATCGAATAGCTTCCGACTGGGATGGCGTGATCTTTGAACATTGCCACCAAGGCGTCCGCATCGGCGNCCACAGCATTGGTATAAATGATCATAAATTTTCCGCCAAACCAGTCGAGGGTACTTGTGCGGCTGTCGAGCCAAGCATGGGGCGCGCGGGCACCCGGCCACGTGCTCTGCTGGACCGTCGATAAATCGTCCGGCGGTTCCAGCGTGCCATCCGTTGCGATGATTGAGGATCCGGCATAACGGTGGCCTAAATGGGCACCGGCCGAATTAAACTGCCGCGCCATCCAGCGTATGTTTTTCTTTAAAGCACGCCGTTTTTCNTCTCCTTCATCGGTGTCGTCCTCTATNCCGTCGGGGACCTGCGACATCACAAAGTCGATGGTGTCTGAATTCAGCATGGAGCGTTGCGAGTTCCGCCAGGCAACTTGGCGCCGCTCTTCCTGATAGGATGTCAAAAGCCCGTCACCACCCCAGCCCGATAGTACAGCGTCCAACTTCCAGCTCAAATCAAAGGCATCGGCAATGCCGGTGTTCATGCCAACCCCGCCGGTCGGCGCGAACAGGTGCGCCGCATCGCCCGCCAAAAAAATATTGCCGCGCCGCCACTCGGGCGCGACTGACTGGTGATGCTGCCAATGGGTGGTTGCCAGTAACTCATGGTCAAACGGTTTTCCCATGGCCCGGAAAAGGGCTTCCTCCGGATCAGTGTCCGTCAGGTCACGGTNATCATCGACATAGTACAGCTGGTAGTTCCAAAGTTCTTTGCCGTCGATGGCGGTAAACACACCAAAACTGTCCGGCGCAAAAGTAAAATAAAGGTTGCCGAGACCTTTGCCGTGGGCGTCCATAAACGATGGTGAGCGGAAATAAAAACTGATGTTGGAACGCCAGGCGCCCCGGCCGCCNAACTCAATCCCCAGCGATTTGCGGACAGTACTGGCGCCGCCGTCACATCCGATAAGATAGCGGCACCGGAGAGCGGACCTTGCCCCGGTGTCCGTATTTTCGATGGCGGCCGCCACATGATCTCCGTGGTCCTCAAAAGAAACCAGTTTATGTCCGTGGCGGAGATCCAGGTTGGCGATCGAGCGGGCATGATCCAACAGCACAGGTTCCAGCAGAACCTGCCCGATCTGCGTTTTACCATAGGGCGACCATTTGAGTTCGGGCCAGCGCTCTTCGGCGCCGTCGGGGCGCGTGCGAACAGTATTAATGGAGGGAGAGGCAAAGCGGTCTATTTCGATGCCGGAAAGGCGTGTGCAAAAAATAATCCAGTAATTTTCATCAGGGGGCAAGGCGGCATCGAAAATGGCATCATCGAGACCCCAGCGCCGGTAAAATTCCATCGAACGCGCGCCCAAGAGGGTTGCCTTGGGGTGGCTTGTGGCACCGTGACGGCTTTCCACGAGGGTGACGCCATGACCTTGGAGCGCAAGCTCGCTGGCGAGTGTGAGCCCCACGGGTCCGCCGCCTACAACAAGAACATCACAATCCATCGGGCCTCTCCGACGGCCAACAATTCACCTGAGTAATCCTGTGACCTCCCATTAAGCCCTCCGACGCGGCGCTGGGCTGAGGTCTGTGTAATGGATCATCTCCCGCGCCATGCGTTCCATGAGGGCTGCCTGGACGGCGATATGGTCTGTATCGTTCCACAGGTTGTTCATTTCATGAGGATCGCTCCGTAAATCATACATTTCCGCCAGGTCGCAGCCATCATAAAGACTGACGCGCCAGTCTTCTGTGACCAGGGTTTTGAGCCTCACCGGGGGGTCCAATCCGAACATGGCCCATTGGCTTTCCTCTTCAATGATCCAGGCGCCCCGTCCATGGTCCTCGCCTGTTTCAATTTCGGGCAGTAGGCTACGGCCCTGTATGCCATGATATCCCGCAAGTCCCGCCCGGTTGAGGATGGTGGCCGAAATATCGATGGTGCCGCTGACGGCGTCGCATATAGGGACCCCTTTTGTATGGGGATCCGTATATATAAACGGGACCCTGATGAGAGACTGAGCGTGGAGCGGCCCTTTCAACAGCAGGCCATAGTCCCCCAGGAGATCCCCGTGATCGGCGGTGAACACAATCACTGTATCCTCGGTCAGTCCTCGTTCTTCGAGCTTTTTCAGAATATCGGCGACGGCGTCGTCAATCATCGTGATCATGCCACAGGTCAACGCAATGGCTTCCTTCGTTTCACGCTCATTGGCTGGCAGGATCACCATGGTCTTGGCCGGGTCCAAGCCGTAGTCGTTAAGAATTTGCCTGGCCTGCTGGACGGCCCCCGTCGTGTTTTGGGTCTCCATATGAAAGGAACCGGGTAGTTCCACCTGGCTAGGACTGTACATGTCCCAGTATTTTCCGGGGGGCGTGAACGGGTGATGGGGGTCTGGGAAGGAGATCATCATAAAAAACGGGTCTTTGTCCGGGTTATCGGCATATGTGTCGATCATTTGCAGGCTATGATCTCGAACATAGGTGGTGGGGTAATATTCCTCTGGTACTGCCGTGCGCCATGCTTGTGGGGCGATCACATCCGATTTCAGCGCATTTTCCGGGCCGGCCACGCTGGCGCGGTCGATGCCATTACGCTTCAGCCAATGGACATATTCCCCGCCGACTTGGTCGCCATGACCNGTGCACAGAAAGACCTTCTCAAAGCCGTAGAAGGGAAGGTCAAGTTTCCAATCGTCGTTTTCCGCCCATTTCGCAGGATTTTCTTGATCATAGGTCTCTGGGGGTATTGGATCGCGTCGCGCTTCCTCAAAGCCCNTACCGGCTGGTTCCATGTCCGCTCTTACATCGTGACCCCAAGCCGGGGGGGAAGAGGTCATGGTCATTAGGTGGGATTTACCAACGAGCGACGTGCGGTAACCCTTCGTGCGCAACAGATCGATAAACGTGTTAGCGTCTTTTGCAAGCGGGTGGCCGTTTCCCCGAGCGCCGCAAACGGAGGGCAACCGGCCCGTGGCGTAGGATGCCCGGTTGGGCATACAGACGGGTGAGTTAACATAAAATCGGGTAAATCGTGTTCCGCGGGTTGCTAGGCCATCAAGCGCTGGCGTCTTTACAAAAGGATGTCCGTAGCAACCCAGATAGTCTGCCCGGTGCTGGTCTGTCATGATGACAACGAAATTTGGCCTCTTTTTACTCATGCGCGCTCCCCTGGTGTGTAATACCACATTTNATAGAGGACATTATTGCCTATGTGTTCGCCGTAAAGACAGCATGATATTCGCAGGAACGCAATTTCCAGCGATACATAGAACGACTTAGTGGCCGTGTTCGACCACGGCAGCTTCTTCTTTTATCGGTTCTCCGGCCTATCGATACAAGCCGGGGTGTATTGCGGCGTGTAACTCTCGCCTTGCGGCCAGTCCTTAAGCCTCATCTCTACGTCGTCGGCGGTTTAGAGCGTTGAAGTGAACTCTTTAAGGCCGAGGGCATCGCTGGTATTCATGGCAACGGCACCNCCATCAATGCCAAGGTCAATGCCCTTGATCCAACTGCTTTCCGGTGATGCCAGGAAAACCGCCGCCTTGGCGGCTTCATCTGGATTGACCAAGCGGCCCACTCTCTTTGTGTTTTGTTCCACCCGGTCACGGCCGAAAGCGTCCTTGAAATCGTCGAGAATTTTGGTTTCCACCCCAGATGGACTCACCGTATTCAGCCGAATATTACGCGGAACAAGGGACTCTGTCTGCGCCATCGACCAGACGATGACCGCCTCCTTGGAGAGATTGTAGGCCCGCACATGGTTGATCTCGTGGTGACGGCAAAATTCCTCAAGTGAGACATCCGGAGAGAGCCCCATCAACGCCTTTACCTGATCGATATTGTCCCTCCATGCCATGCCCGCGCGAGATGCCATGTTTACGATTGATGACGAGTTATTGAGCTTCGACATCAGGCCCATCGTGAATGCTCGGAGGCCGATGAAATTAACCGCGAGGACAAGCGCCTCGTTACCCGGGCGGGGCGGCACACCGGCGATATTCAGGAGGGCGTCGAAGCGGCCCTCGACGCTGGCCAGGACCGCGGCGATCGCGGCTGGATCGGACAAGTCTACTTTATGGAAGCTATCCACGTTGACCGAGGTTTCTGCTACATCAAAGCCGATGACTATGTCGCCTCGTTCCTTTAGCAAACGGCACGCTTCGGCGCCGATCCCTGTTGCTGATCCCGTAACTGCAATCCGCATGAGGTTAGTCTCCTGTTTTTTTGTCTATCGTTTATTGGTTCGATGGTATGATCATGGCCAAATCCGTGGTGACCCTCTCGTGATCGTATACCTATTCAATGCTAATAGTGGGAGCCTGTTGAGCTTGTGTTGCCTGGGCCCGTCCGATGTTGGCCGCCACTTTCTCTGCGATTGCGGCATAGGCCTGGGCGTGCGGGCTGGCAGGGTCGGTCGCGGAAATCGGCTGTCCGGCATCGGAGGTCTCCCGGATCTGGATGTCGAGCGGGATAGCGCCCAGAAATTCAACCTCATACTTGTCTGCCGTTAGCCGGGCACCGTCATGGTTGAAGATATGACTGGTCTCGCCGCAGTGCGGGCAAACGAAGTAGCTCATGTTTTCGATGATGCCGAGAATGGGAACCGAGACTTTACGGAACATGTTGAGGCCCTTTCTCGCATCCAGGAGGGCGATGTCCTGAGGGGTCGAGACAATGACCGCGCCCGTTAGCTGGGTCTGCTGGGAGAGGGTAAGTTGGGCATCTCCGGTGCCCGGTGGCATGTCGATAACCAGGATATCAAGGGGAGCCCACTCTACTTCCGTGAGCATCTGTTGCAGCGCGCCCATTACCATGGGGCCCCGCCAGATCATCGGTTCTTCTTCATCAACGAGCATGCCCATGGACATGCATTTCACCCCAAAATTTTCCGGCGGCAGGAGACGGTTGTCCTGGGTTTGTTGCGGCTTGTCCGTGATGCCCATCATGCGCGGCAGGGATGGGCCATAGATGTCGGCATCAAGAAGTCCGACCTTCTTGCCCTGAGCCGCGAGGGAGAGCGCAAGATTGACGGCCGTCGTTGACTTGCCAACCCCGCCCTTGCCGGAGGCCACGGCGATGAGCGCTGCCACGCCTGGAACGCTCTGGCCCTGCTGTGGTTGGGCAGGAGCGGTCTGAGGTGCCGGTTGAGTTGCCGGCTTTTCCGCCGTCAGGACAGCAGTCGCGTTTTGGACGCCAGCGACGCCACCAATAACCTGTTCACAGGTTTGGCGGACCTTTTCCATCTCCTGTGCTGTCTCTGGCGTGGTCTCGATGGAGACATGAACAAGACCGTCTTTGACAGCGAGGCCAGAGATCAAGCCGAGCGCAACAACGCTTTGGCCCTTTCCCGGCACGTCAACGGATTGGAGGGCCTCGAGGATCTGCTCTTCAGTGACCTGGGACATGGATGCACTCTCTAATTATGTGATCTGTGAGCCAAACTTAAAGCGGAGCTGGGCGGGAAGATCAAACGGTTCATCGTGCGATCTCTCCACGGGGTCTGTGTCCCGGCTCCTGTGCTGGTTCGCCGGGCCGTAAATCGGGCCCGCGCAGCGGCAGAATGTGTTCGACCGAATGCTTGGCAATCCAGTGATAGCGGACGCTGCACCGCCGCGTTTTACAATAACGGCTCGAGCAGGCGGACCGCGTTGCCCTCCCGGATGGCATGCTTATCTGCCTCACTGAGGCGGGTGTTGGCCACCGCATCCAGAGACCAGTCGGTCATGAAAATGGGACAGTCGGTGCCAAACAAAATTTTATCCGTGCCATAGAAAGCGGCCGCGATCTCAATGGCACGGGGACCAAGGGACGAACAGTCAACATGGACCCGCTTCAGAAACGACGAGGGCGCTGGATCCTCCGGCGTGCGGGTAAGGGTGACCTGATCCATTCGTTCCACCACCATGGGCAGTGTCCCGCCCAGATTGGCCACGTGAAGGGTCACGTCCGGGTAGGCGTCGAGGAAGTCAGAGAACACCAGCGTAACCATGGCCGCTGCGCACCGGTCCTGAACTGCAAGCGCGAGCCGCGCCGCGATGTTGTCTGCGAAAGGGGGGGCTTTCGGCGCGGTGCCGGTGGACGGGACCTCGTCTGGGCGGCGGCCGGGATGAACGAACAGATGGCCGCCCAACTCCTGCGCTGCGGCAAACACTGGTGCCAGGCTGGCCGCATGATCCTCCGTCACCAGAAGATTAACCGGCAAAATGGCGCCAACCAGGCCGAGGTCGAGCCGTGCCCGGCGGTATTCCCGGACAGCCTCATCCATATCGGCAAGGGGCAAGGCGGCCAGACCGGAGAACCGGGTGGGATGCGCCTGCGCAAGCCCGGCGACATTTTCGTTGAAACCGGCCAGCAGATCCGCGCACTCTCCGACGGGCAAACTGTCCACACCAAACAGACCCGGAAAAGAGAGAATTTGCCGTGTCACACCGAGCCCGTCCATATGCGTAAGTCGTGCGTCCATGTCGTAGTATGCGTCCGACAGCATGAGTGTGCCGTGAGGCATATGATAGCGCTCCCGCCCATCGTCTAGTTGCTCAATCCGAGGGGCTTCCGTGCGTTTCCGCAATCCGTCTGCCAGACCCGGGGACAGGTAGTGAGTGTGAATGTCGATGGTCATGTAATGGCCTCCCTTAATCCGGCCATAATGCCTCACCAACGAGAATGTGAACAAGCCCCTCAGGAATATCATCATTATAAGTCGGCATTTTAGGTTTGACCTGCTAAGCAATCTTTTGCGTGGACCATGCAAACCTTTGCAGAACATGCACGCTTGTTTTAAGTATATAGTGGAATTCGTCGTTAAATTTAGCCTCGGCAAGACGTTTATAGAAGAGCAATATGACAGAGCAGGGTCACGGCGCGAGCGATACGCGTATCAGCATTGAGGGCGTCGGCAAGAAATACGGCGACCTTCAGGTGTTCCAGGACATCAACCTGTCGTTCAAGGAGCGGGAAATCGTCACAATTGTTGGCCCATCCGGCTGCGGCAAGACAACCCTGCTTCGCTGCATTGACGGCCTTATGCCAGTCTCGGAGGGAGAGATCCGCATTGATGGCGATTTGGTCACCGAGCCTCGGGAAGGGGTCTCTGTGGTGTTCCAGCATTTCGGCTTGTTTCCCTGGAAAACCGTGCGGCAAAATGTGGGGTATGGCCTGAAGCTTGCGGGAGCCTCCAAATCCGTGATCGACCAAAAAGTACCTCACTTTACCAAATTGGTGGGCCTCGAAGGGTTTGAGGATGCGTATCCTTATCAGCTCTCCGGCGGCATGCAGCAGCGCTGTGGTCTTGCGCGCGCGCTGACCATGGAACCCAAGGTTCTTTTGATGGATGAACCGTTCGCGGCGGTGGATGCCCAGACGCGGGAAATTCTACAGTTCGAATTGCTCCGCATCTGGGGCATGCGGCCCATGACCATGATTTTTGTGACACATTCTATCGAGGAAGCTGTACTCATGGGGGATCGCGTCGTTGTGTTGAAAGGCCGCCCCAGCAGCGTCTTTGAGATCATTGATGTGGACCTGCCAGCCCCCCGCGACCGGTCCACTTTGGGCCACCCACGCTTCGCCGAAATCAGGGAGCATGTTTGGGGCACGTTGATGGATGAGGCCCGCGCGGCGGAATTTGAACTCACTTAAAGGAGACCATAAATCTCCAATTCAGAGGGCGTTAGAAACCTCATAAAAGTACAGGAGTTAGGCTTAACCACTGGAGACGACAATGACTTACAATATTCCTTACAGACTGCGTAAACCTGTGGCCCGGATGGCCGTGGGTGCTGCCTTTTTGGCCGCTACTTCCTTCCTAGCCGGTGACGCTGTGGCACAAGCGAAGAAGCTCACGCTTGCGTTGCCTGGTGTGCCGCCAATTTTTGGCGCCATTTATGCGTATGTGGCGCAGGACACCGGACTTTACAAAAAATACGGTTTGGACGTCACCCTGAAGCCCTTTAACTCTGGCGTTGGCGCAGCTCGCGCCGTCGTTTCGGGCGCTGTGGACGTGTCCATGTCACCGACCCCACCAGTAGCGGTGATGGTCTCTAACGCCGGTGTGCCGCTCGTCATGGTGCAGGGCATGGAGATCAATGACTGGATGTTGGGCTCCATGGATCCCGCCATCAATTCATGTGAAAAAGTCAAAGGCGTACCGGTCGGTGTCGACAGCCCCAGGGGCGCCCGGTGGATTCAACTCGCCAACATGGTGCGGCCTTGCAAATTGCGCCCAGACAAGAATGTCCCTACCGTAAACCTCAGCACCAATGTCGGTGCCGCCATGGTGGCCGGTAAGTTGAAGCTAGGTGTTTTGCACAGTGATGACATTCCGGTCATCGAACGCCAAAGCGGCAAGAAAGTCTATGTCGTCGCGCGGGTCGAGGAAACGTCCCCCGGCAGCCATTACGCCGTGCTCGTAACTAGCAAGAAAGTGATCGCTGAGCGGCGCGGCTCTCTTGTTCGCATGGCCGCTGCCCATATCGAAGCTATGAATATGCTCTATGACAAAAGCCAGTGGCCTTCTATCGCTAAGATAGCCGCGCCTACAGGCCGGAACGTGGAAGATTCTTTGAAGGCTCTTCAAATTTTCACGGATATGGGTTACTGGCCGCGAAATGATGCGGGTCTTTCCAAGAAACGGATTACCCGTGCGGTTGCTATTCAAACCGGCGTCGGCAAGCGCACCAAGGGAAAAGCGGGGATCAATCCCAAAAAGACGCCTGCCTCCCATGATCGGTTGACCGATCTCTCGATCGTCAACGATGCGCTCGCGATGATTAAAAAGATGAAATGACGCTATTGGGGGAGGGGCGGTTCGTGCCTCCCCCGCGTTTAGATCATTCTCATGCGTAAGGTTCTCACCCTCGTTAATTCGGATAAAAAACCGGTCATTTGGGTGACCGTGATGGCGAGTCTTGTGCTTGGCGCCCTTATTTGGGAACTGGTCGGGCTCTCTTTTAACCAGGCGATCATGGCCCCCCTTCTCGGCGCCGATCAGCATCCGGGAACACTGCCCCGACTCTACGAATATTTATTTCATGATGAGGAGTATTTCGGCTCCCTGATCCAATCCATTCAACTTTTTTCGACTGGATTTATGCTAGCGGTTCTGGGGGCTGTGCCATTTGGCATTGTTATGGCACGTCTGGTGACCCTTCGTGTGGCACTCGAGTCATATATCCTGATGCTCTATGTCACGCCGATGATCGCCTTAATTCCCTTTATCCTCTCGGTCCTGGGCTTTGACTTTTGGCCAAAGGTTCTCGTCGTGTATCTGTTTGCGTTTTTTCCGATTCTCTACAACACGCTGGAAGGGGCGCGCAGCGTAAAGCCTGAGCTTATTGAAGTGGCCCGATCTTTCCGGTCGAGCGAAGTGGCGATTTGGAGAGACATTCTTATTCCCTACACCTTGCCCTATGCGCTGACGGGCATTCGCCAAGCGGCGGGCCGGGCCTTGGTCGGCATGGTGGCGGCTGAATTCTTCCTCTCTACCAGCGGGCTCGGTGAAGAGCTGATTACGGCGTCGCGTAATTTCGACATGGCCGGCGTATTGGCAAGTATCTTGGTCATCACCGGGTTGGGCATTACATTTATGCGCTTTGCCCAGGCGGTGGAGCGCCGGTACGGCGCCTGGCGGGGGCTTGATCGATGAATACGGTGACAGTGGCGGCCTCTCAGCCCCTTGCGTGGAAGCGCATACTTTTTGGTACCACACTTCGGACCAAGATCACGACCGGCGCGATCATTCTTCTAATCTGGCAAGTTGGCGTTCAGGCGTTTGCTCCGGCTTTTGTGGCCAAGCCGCTGAATGTGGCTCTGGTCTTTCCAACGGTGCTGATGGATACCGCGTTTCTTCTCGCCTCTTTAAGCACGCTCACGGCCGTCGTGCAGGGGCTGATTATAGCCCTCATCGCGGGGACAATTGTAGGTGTGGCCATGGGCCGGGTGAAGCTGTTTGACCGCATGCTGAATTTTTATGTTAACGGCCTCTACACCATGCCCATGGTGGCCCTGCTGCCGTTGATCACGATCTGGTTTGGTTATGAAGACGACGCCCGGTTGGCCACCGTTATCTTTGCCGGCTTTTTCTCTATCGTCATCAATGCACGTGATGGTGCCCGGTCTGTGCCCCGCGAATATCTCGAAGTTTGCAAAGCCTACAGGGCGCCCATGCGCTACGTCTGGTTTGACATCACGGTATTTTCATCGCTGCCGTATTTGATTGCGGGCTTTCGGCTGGCGGCGGGCCGGGCACTGGTCGGCGCCGTTATCGCCGAGTTTTTTGTGTCGCTGGACGGGGTTGGTATGTACGTGCTCGCCAATGCTCGAACTTTTAAGCATAACGAGGCTGTTGTCGGTGTTTTGGCGCTGGTCTTGTTCGGACTTTTGTTCGAACTTACCATGAACTGGACAATGCGGCGCTTTTTCCCGTGGTACCGGCGAGAAGACTGTGGCGGTTAATCTGTCTCTCCTGCAGCCAAACAAGACGGATACAGCAAACTTATGCAGCGTTTCATTCGCATCGTTTCAATAACCCTCAGCCTAATCATCGGGACCTTGTTCCTGATCGAGCTTAACTTTGGCACTTGGATATTTGGGCTGGACTACGATGTGTAGAATGTCCCCCAAAACGAGACCCACAATTACGATGTGCCGGATGTTATGAGCCGGCAAGGTAATTACATATACGCGGGATCCACACGGGCTGAGGGGAGCATATGGCGGTAATCCGGCGGTCATTGATGTTCTCGTCATGGGCGGTAGCACGACTGATGAGAGGTTCCTGCACAACCGTGAAACTTGAGTTGCCTGGTTACAGGAAAACTTCATGACTGCCGGCCAGGGTTAGGTAATCATAAATGGTGCAGTGGCTGGCCAGTCTACCCGCGGGCACATCAGGGCATTTGACCGCTGATTCGAAAAGACTCCGCGTCTTAACCCGACATACGTCATCGCCTATGTGGGCTCCAACGAGGTAGCCGTCGGTCAGGGGCCGAATAGATTTGAGGAGATGCGGTCGCCTGACGTTTCCCAACAGATGCACTAATACATGATGAATCATGGTTTTCTCTATGATCAAATCCGCCGACTTCGGGGACCCTTTATGGC
>NHHQ01000046.1 GCA_002170915.1 Rhodospirillaceae bacterium TMED167
CGCCGGAGACAAAAAGTTTTTTGGCTTTGCGCTGCGCCAGCAAGTTTATTCCTTCATCTAGACGANTGGACCCGCCGGTCAGGACCACGATGGCATCCGTTTGTTCATNNTTTNTGAGNGCCGATATTGGAATNTGGTCGACAAAATTTAATAAGCTGACGAAAACAATGGTCCCCNTGATGAAAAAAATAAGAGCCCCCAGCANAAACCTTCTGTTCCAATTATGTTTTCTCCTGCGTCTGTCTGCCATTTTTCTCGACCGTTTCAGAACTGTTTGGAGAGAGACCTGAGAACCGTTGAGCGCGCCGTGAGGTGGGCGATGATGGCGACACTGGGCAAGACAAGNGCCAGGCTGATCCAACCGGATGAGGNGANGTTCAGGTCGGGAAAAAGGCCAAAATTCANATTTCCGATNGCAAANNGGAGCGCGANCAGAGTCGGTAATGCANCGGCCAACCCGCCAATCCCNCCCTTGAGCCCCAGCCACGCCGCGCGCTTNGCAAATTGCCGGGCAATATAGTCNTCTNTGGCGCCGATAAAATGNAACACGNTNATGGTGTCTTTTTGGAGCCCGAGGCCTGTGCGAGTNGNGAANATCACCGTACCGGCCGTTGCCAATCCGGTGAGAGCCACAATGATCAACGCGACAATCTCAGCTGACCGCAGCGCATTGACCAAATTCGAGAGCCACTCCCCGTGATCATCCACTATGACCTGCGGACGGAAATCCTCGAACAGGCGGCGGAGATCGTCTNCACNGATGCCCGTTGNGCGGTCGACTTCCACGTCGACCACTTGGGGTAGNGGTAGCTGGTCAGACCCGGTTGNCGCACCCAGCCAGGGACGTAGAAGTTCNGCNACCCGTTCAATCGGTATGTGGGCGGATGACATGACACCCTCTGTGCGCTGTAATTTTTTCAGCGCGTCAGTGCGGCGTGCGGTATCCCGACTGGGTGAGCCGGTCAAGGGGATCTGTATCGTCATCGAATTCGCGACCCCCACGCCGAATTGCTGCGTTAGGCCGTTCAGAATAAATAGGCCCGCAATAGAGAGTGTAGCGAGATAAACGACGAATGCGATGAGCCATGGCAGGAATCGTCCAGACTCATCATCCCCAAAATATATGTCGGACTGCCTGCGCATGTTAAACCTCTGATTCCCGACGTCGAGCGAGAATGTTTCCGACCTCTGGGCCGTCTTTTTGGGAGAAATTTTTGGCAGCTTTGCCCTGCACCGACAACGTACCTTTCTCGAGAGACAGCACGTCATGCTCCGTTGCGCATACCACGGCCTTGTTATGCGTCGCGATAACCACCGTTGTACCCAGTTTGTTGAGTTCTTCAAAGAGATGCATGATGCGGGCAGCAATCCGGTCATCGACATTGCCGGTCGGCTCATCTGCATAGAGTATNTGAGGCCGGGCGATTACAGCGCGGGCNATTGCGANGCGCTGCTGCTGCCCGCCTGACAGTGTTGGTGGACGGGAGTCCAGGTGGTCCTTCAATCCGACCCACGAGAGCAATTCTTCAACATGCTTTCTGATGTTGGCTTCCCGATGGCCCGTGACCCTAAGCGGCAAAGCCACATTGTCGAAGGCGCTTAGATGATTNAGCAGCCGAAATTCCTGNAACACNACACCGATNCGCCGGCGNAAANATGGNNCATCCTTGCNGNGCAGAGTGGANATGTCTCTGCCGAAAAGCGAGANCCTNCCGCGGGTCGGNCGGTGTGCCAGATACATNAGCTTCAAGAGCGAGGATTTCCCNGCGCCCGACGGTCCAATAAGGAAATGAAAAGAGCNCNGCTCCAGGTGAAAAGANATGTCNTGGAGTATCTCTGGGCCGAGCCCATAGCGGAGGCCTACATTCTCAAATCGGACGATTTCGCTCATTTTTACTGCTCACCTTACCGCGACAGGTATCGCACTGGTGCCGAATCTCATGCGCATCCCTATCCATGCCTTCTAAACAACCAGGATTTTCCCTTCAAGCCGCCTGGCATCAAAAAAGCTATAAACTAAAGCCTAGCTTGAGTTTGGTATCCTAGACCAGCATTAAAATTCCATTCACTTGCGTTGAATTTTGGATTTACCTATAAATGTTAACATCGTAAATAAGCAGGATGCCGATGTACATCACCTGTCCAAATTGTTCGACGTCTTACAATGTTGACGGTGGCAACATCANTGCCAGTGGACGCNCCGTCCGGTGCTTCAATTGTGATCATAGCTGGCGTCAATTTCCGGTTGCAGCGCAACCGACACGCGAAACCACACCAGCTCGATACACAGTCCCGCCACCCCCACCCTTTCCACCTCAGTATTACGCGCCTCCACCGTCTGCGGATCAACCAGTCTATGGGCATCCGTATGGCTATGCACCGCAAGTGCCTCCGCCATATCCGACTTATACTGGTGCCGTTCCGCCACCACCACAGGCCGCGCTAGAACCTCTGGCCATGTCGGAGCCGCCCATTGACACTGTTTCCAAGTCCGACCTCGATTCCACAGTAGATTCGGAGCCCGATTTCGAAGACATTCCGCTTACGGAACCTGATGATGATATCAGGCCGGAACCGGATGGGGATGACGACAACCTGCCGAGCGATGAAGAACTCGAGGCCATGTTTGGTGACGATGATGAAGGTGAGGTGGTCACCTCTTTGGTGCTCGAGCCGGATGAAAATCCGGTCGAGGTGAGTGAGGAGGATATAGAAAATCTCGAAGATCCGGATCCCGTTGAATCCCTGGNACCAGGCATTGAGGACTTATCCGAGATTGAGGAAATTAAGCCGGACGAAATTCCGGACCCAGATCCCATTCCCATGGCATTTCCGGCGGCAGACGAGACAAATGAAAAACAGGGCCGGACAGGACTGATCCTTACTCTTGTGATGGTCCTCGTCGTTGCAAGTGCAATGACCAGCGTCACGATCATGCGGGAAACGGTCGTTGCCTACTGGAGTGGTGCAAACTCCGTATTTAGCCTTGTTGGCCTCCGCGTTCCACAGCCGGGCGATGGACTTGATCTCCGGTTTACGGATCCAAAACGGGATAAAAAAGTCGAAGATAAAATTGTGATTAATCTCATCGTTGAGAATATGACGGAGGAGGCTCAGCCAGTGCCGGATGTGATCACCAAGGCAACTGATGCAAACGGCACCGTCGTCCAGGAAGTCATCACCCAGCCGTCCAAAAGAACTGTGAAGCCAGGTGAGACCATTAGATTTAAAGCTGTGTTCGAAAAAGTTGCGCCGACGGCCAGGGACATCTCTATTCCAAGCTGGGGAAAGTTCCCGTCGCCTGCTGACAAGAAGAAATAACAAAACTAGCTTTTGACGGGTGGAAAAGATGTTTTTGGCGTTAAACGATGTCCTGTTTTGAGACTTAACCTAGGCTGCGGTTTGGACCGGAGAATCGGCTATATTAATGTGGATAATCAGCCGCTCTGTGAGCCTGATACCCTCGCCGATCTTGAAGTTTTTCCCTGGCCCTTTGAGACCAGCACGGCGTCGGAAATCCTACTTGTTCATGTATTGGAACATCTAGGAGAACGCCGGGAGACGTATCTTCAAATCATCCAGGAAATCTATCGGGTAAGCGCTCCGGGTGCCGTGATTGTCATTACCGTCCCCCATCCCCGGCATGATGAGTTTCTCATGGACCCTACACATGTCCGTCCCATCATCGACAACCAGTTCTTTATGTTTTCAAAAAAGAAAACCCGGGAATGGCGAGATGAAGGCGTGGCGAATACCCCGCTTGCAGATATTCTGGATGTGGATTTCGATGTGCTGGGGGTTCAGTCCGTCCCTGATGAATTTTGGCTCGCGAAACTTCAAACGGGCGAGATTTCCTCTGAAGACCTTGCCCTCAAGGCGCAGCACCAAGTCAACATCATCAAAGAAGTCACTATCCAATTAAAAGCGGTGAAGTAGCGCCCCGGTTCAAGATCAACCGCTCTGGTATCAGGCCGTGTCTGACAAATACGCGTGTTGCGCATTGATTCCTGACGTCGTGTCCCGGTCTCGGCGGGCCAGACCGCATTCCGTCGCGATGCCAAAATGATCGCGCGCACTCTGAGCGGCCGCGATTCGCTTTTCCGTGCCCGCCTGANCACCCGTATGATGCACCAATCNNAGATAAAGCTCGGTGGTGTCCTGCAGGGTTAGTCCGGTGAGCGGNGCGTNATAGGCGGCGTCGNCCNGATCNCTCGGCACGGNCATGTGAATCCAGGCAATGGGCCGGCCTGCTTTTACACTGACACCGTTCGAGACAGTGACCAGATGACCGNTGTCTGCCGGTTCGCAAAAATGTTTGTGACCAGAATCGCCATAGCAAAGCTGAAGACCAGCCTCCACGTCTTCCAGGACGAGGTCGACCAGGCTGGTCACAGGGGAGGTAATATACTCCAACAGGCCCCCGTCAATATGGTTCTCCACAACGCCCTCAAGGAGAGCGAATTCAGTCACCATTTCCCATTGAATGGTCAGTTTTTCAGCCGGGATGGATTGTAGTATTTTTTAGAATTCCTGCCCTAAGGCACGTGCATAAGCCTGCTGAAACATATCCCGGTCCTGCGGCACAGCATAAAAGCTGGCGGCGGAGAGCGGTGTTGGCAGTCCCACCATGAATCGCATGCGTTCTGGGATGATGCCGTCCCGGACAGGTTTTGCGAAGGTCGCGTAGGACCGGGTCGCAGCATCACGGTAGCCCAAGTCCCGGAAATGCTATTTCCTCCGCTAATGCGACACCGCTTACAATATGATAGGGCCGCACCGGTGCATACACATTATCATCCGCTTTCACCGCCATCTGCGGGCTTTGTCCAATCCGCGGATATTATCATCTGATCCAATGATCCCGTTCGCCCACTTCGCCGTCTGGGAGTGGTTGAATATGTTCCACCATACTATTCATGGTGAACCGGAACATCTCTTCAGCGGTCTTAAAAGGGGCACTTCCGACAAGATGGGCGTCAACTGGTCTGCGGGGGCTGACCATCAATCTCGTTCCTTATACACAGAGATCGCGATGGATTTGCAGGAGGTCTGGGATGGTCGCCGTGTCGCGCCGTCCAAATCCGCACTCGGTCGCAATATCGTATTCCTGGACGTAGCGGTCCGCTATTGCCATCCGGCTCCGCCCTCCGTCTGTGCCGTCCGTATGATGAACCAGACCCAGGATCAGGCGGGTTTCCGCTGGCAGATTTAAGTCTTCCAGCGGTTNGAAGTATTCATCATCCGCNCGCCCGCGCGGGACGGGCATGTGNATGAAGTNAATTGGNCGGGGGGAGGCCGCANAGATGGCNTTTGCAAAAGCGACNGACGTGGCAAGGCTTTCCGGCTCGATAATNTGCTGATGGCCGGGATCTCCGTAGCACAGATGGATGCCGCATTCGGCGCCGTCTTTGACCAGTCCGCAGAGGGCGGCGGTGCGGGATGCTGTTCCTGCCACATGGTCATCATAGGGGAGAGGCGGTCCGCCGTCTGCGCCGACGATNTCGTAACAAATATCCCATTGAACAGAGAGTTTTTCGCACGGCACCTGGGATTGGAGGGTTTCCATGTCCCGCGCCATGGCGGCGTTGACGGCGGGTTCTAGGCGCAGCTGGTCTTCCGCCATGACGAAACCGCATAAGAGCGCCATGGGTGAGGCGATGGATGCTTGAAAACGTATATTGGCCGGAATTTTACCTTCTTCCTGGAGGCGGGAAAATAATGCGTGTGAGGTCACGGCCTCTTGCCCATAGCCCAATTCTCCGAGATCAATGGCAGCCGGATCGATACCGTTTTTGATTTTGTAGAAGGGACGTTCCATTGTGTCCTTGAAGCCGGGAATTTTGACACTGACGTTTTCCACGGCCAGATCGTTACATCCGTCGAAAGTCTGTTGCTGCCAGCGTATCCAGTAGCCCCGCTCGCCTGTTTCACCGTCTGGAAGGCGAGGGCAACAGTCTCCGAGAATCTCTGAAGCCGTGGTGAAAACAGTTTCCGCATCTTCCAACCCGACGCTGCCAATCAGATGTGCTTGCCGTGTCATGATGTGTCGCGCTCCCCTCTAAATTTTTTCACAAGGGAAATATCTTACTGCGGTCGACCATTGAGACAAGGCCGGTAATGCGCAGCCAAACGACCTGGCGTCCAGGTTAATTTCGCGTTGAAATTGGCTGGTGATGAGAGGGATGAGAGTATCTGCCAATCATTTATGTGATCGCNCTNTGNGCTAGAACCGCTTNAGAAGCCGGTCGATATAATCCCGTTCGATCTCAGGCCGCCAGAGATCGCCGGCCCGTCGGCGGAGTTCTTCCATAATACGGCGAGCCCGCTGAATTTCTCTCTCATCGGGGATTTTAACCTGCCCGGTGGTGGGGCCTGACGTGCCTTCTTCTTCCTCAATGCGACGACCAAAGGGATCCCTGTTGCCCGGTCGCATGCCGCGAAGCCGGGGCCCAGAAAAGGCGCCGAAGCGTCCACCCTGCCGGCCAAAGCGCTGCTGACCGCGGCCCAGGCGCCGGGCCAGGGCGCGGGCTGAGTTCTGTGCACCCTGCCGCAAGGCCTCCAGGGCCTGCGTCTGCGGACCGATGGATTTACCCTGGCGCCCCTGGCCCAAGGCTTGTTCTGACTCCTTCATGGCCCGTTCCGCGTCCCCGAGACCTTCGGGGATTTGGCCCATCATATCGCCAAACTTACGTATAATTTGGCCCAATTTTTTACGGATGGCATCCTGCTCGGCCCGGCCCTCGGTCGAGCGTTCGATGCGTTCCTGATTCCGCTGGTCTCGCTCCTTCTGGCCGCGGCGGTGTGTCTCATCAAGAAGTTTTTGTTGTCGCTGAACGAGGCCGCGCAAATCCTGTAGAGCTTGTTGAGCTTGACGGGACTGTTCCGATTGCCGTCCGCCGCGGGAGAGGGTCCCCCGTAAATTTTCCAGAATCTGTTTAAGCTCCGCCATTAACTGGCGGGCGGCATCAGGGGATCCCTGGCGCATCAGTTCCCGCGCCCGGTCAATCAGGCGTTGCATGTCCTGACNNGTGAGTGATTGNGCATCGGGNTCCTNGGGAGAAATCTGGCCNCGCTGCTGAAGTTCCCGCANGAGAGACTGCATGAATTCTTGNAGCGCTTTTTCNACCTCGTTTAAGANCCGTTCTAGTTCTTCNGGGCTGGCGTTTCTGTNGAGGGCTNCTTGAAGGCGCCGCTGNGCCGCGCGCANNTCATTGCCCGCCGTGGCTGCTACGCCTTCCTCAANACGTAANGCCATATGCCAAAGCATTTCTTGGACTGTNGTGANCGTCGAATTTTNCAGATCTCGCAGGAGCCGTTCACGGGCAACACGAAGCCCGAGATAAACGCCGGTATGTCCGTCGAACCGTTTCGGTTCCTCTGCCACCGAGTCCAGTTTGAGGATCGCAAGCTTCCGGTCCCGTTTCCGGATGCTTAACCCTTTCCTGATTTCAAAAAGTTCCTTGGCCACGGGATTGCTAAATTGCCGCTCTGGCAAAATGACCGGTTCAACTTGGCTGACCCCGGTTTGGTCAAGTTCATCGGTTGCCAAAAAATGAACCAGAACAGGCAAGCCCGCCCAGATATGGGAAGTCAGGTCGTTGTTGGATTTACCTTTGACCGCCTTCTTGTCGCCGCCTGGGAGGGGCATCCGAAGAATGATTTCCGCGCTTCCATCCGGCATGGCCACGCCGTCGAGCCGCCGGATGGAAGCGGCTAGGCTCTTGAGCCGGTAATCGTCCGAGGCCTCGTAGGGCAAGCGGAGGCGTAATTGTGGGGAAGTTTCAGTTGCATCGGAGAACGCGACGGTGGGCCGCTGATCTTCGAGGATCGTTAAGCCCCAGGACGCCACGTTTCGGCCTTTCTGGAGCACCGACAGCCGTGTCATCCCGTTCCCGGGAGAACCCAGTTTTGTTTCTGCGTGGTAGGAATCAGTTTCGATCCGCTTGAATGGAATGCGGAGCAGTCCCAGTTGGAGGATGGGGACGTCGCTGCCGCCCGTCATTTGTGCGAGCACCTCGCTGCCCATGGGAATCCGGAACGGGTCTGAACCTGATTGAGTGGTGGCCGATTCAAGTGTGCCTTGGCCAGGGCTGGCTTTTTTGGGTCCGCCCGTGCGCAAAACAACTGGTGGGTTTTGGGTGTAGGCCGGGGGCGTAATCCAGATGGCAAGCTCCGCGGCGGGCGCCAGAGTTGCCGTATCTAGCGGCGGTGAGAGAGCCTGCCCAATCCGCAAGAAACCGTCCGCTCCGGCGGCGATGATGCCTGTCAAAAGGATGAGGGAAACCGCCGCGCGCAGGCCCAATGAATCGCGCCGGCTCAACCCAGCCTTCGGTAATTCCAGCTTCAGGTTTTCTGATTGCGTGGCCATACACGCCTTGTGAACCTGCCAAAGTGTCTGAGACTGGACGTCATTGGTGCCGAGAGCCAACGCGTCGTCTAGGGAGGCGAGAGGACGGTGATCCAGACCGCTGTCCCACTCTAGCCGATGCCTTGCTTGTTCAGCATCGATTTTGGGAAATTGAATAAAGACCCGGTAAAGGGCGCTGGTAAAACCCAGCAGGGTGGTCATCACGATGAGCACGTGAAGCCAGAGTGGTATCAGCGCGAAGACATTTAAGAGGGCCGCGCCCATAAACAGCCCGGCGATTGCCGTCGCGGGCCAGAGCGCAGGCCACAGATGTTCCCAGGTAAGGCTCAAGCGTGTGAGGCCGATATACGATAAATAGAAAGGGCTGTTTCTTGAGATCACGTCAGTATCCCATAAATCTTTCCGGCCCAGGTTTCGAGCTGGTGTCGGCGACGCGGCCTAGTTTTTGGGGGCCGCCGACAACCAGTTTGGGAGTTTTTCATGGCGTAGTAACGCATCAATATCCACTCTTTCCCGGACAATCGCGTACTGGTCTCCTTTGACCAATATTTCCGGCACGAGCGCCCTGCTGTTATAGGTGGAAGCCATTACCGCGCCGTAGGCTCCAGCAGACCGCAGCGCGAGGAGGTCATCTTGGCCGACCGGCGGCATCCGCAATTCAGTCGCAAACGTGTCGCCTGTTTCGCACACAGGTCCCACCACATCCACGGCAGTCATCTCTGCGCTTTCTGCCGCTTCCGTCACCGGCACGATCTCATGACGGGCACCATAAAGAGAGGGCCTCATTAAATCGTTCATGGCCGCGTCGATGATCACAAAATTCCTTGCCGCACCTTCTTTTATATATACCACTTTTGTGACCAGAAGACCCGCATTTCCAACGATCATGCGACCTGGCTCGAAGAGCAAATCGCATTCCAGGTCGCCGAGGGTATCCACCACCACCCGGACATAGGCGGCCGGGCTCGGCACATCGGCTCCGTCATAGGGAATGCCGAGTCCGCCCCCCACGTCTAAGCGTTGAATTTCATGGCCTTCCGCGCGCAAGAGGGCGACCATGTCGCGCAGTTTCAGGAAGGCGTTTTTGAACGGTTCAAGGGCTGTCAGCTGAGAGCCAATATGCACCGCAAGTCCAACCGGCTGGACATTTTCCAACGCGGCGGCCCGGGTAAAAACTTCGTGGACGAGGGGCCACTCAATGCCAAACTTGTCTTCTTTACGCCCCGTCGAAATCTTATCGTGGCTCTCCGCGTCGATGTCTGGATTAATACGTAACGCGACTGGGGCGGTTTTCCGCAAGGATTTGGCGACAGCGTCTAAGCGCTCCAACTCCGGCACGGATTCAATATTAATTTGTAAAATGTCTTTTTCGAGCGCTAGAGCAAGCTCTGCTTCCGTCTTACCCACGCCTGAAAAAACGATTTTATGCGCTGGAATGCCAGCCTGCAGCGCCCGGATGAGCTCCCCATCGGAAACAACATCAGCACCCGCCCCAAGGGTGGCTAGCGTCCTTATCACAGCCTGGTTTGAATTGGCCTTTACGGCGTAGCAAATCGTCGCAGGCAGGTCAGAGAGCGCATCGGCGAGGACTGTATAATGTCGCTCGATGGTGGCCGCGGAATAGCAATAAAATGGCGTTCCCACCTCCGACGCGATGCTAGCGATCGGCACGTCTTCAGCGAATAAAACACCGTTCTTATAGGTAAAATGATCCATCTGTTGGT
>NHHQ01000047.1 GCA_002170915.1 Rhodospirillaceae bacterium TMED167
GGGCGTCGTTTGCAGCAGCAACGATAAGGTCCTCCAGCATTTCCGCACTGTCCGGCGACAAAAGGCTGGGGTCGATTTTTAGGCGCCGGGCCTCGTTCTTGCCGGTGAGGGTAAATTCCACCATGCCACCACCAGCAAAACCGGTCATTTCAAGATCGGAGAGCCTGTCCTGCATTTCAGTCATCTTGCTTTGCATTTCCTGGGCTTGTTTCATCATTTGCCCGAGATTTTTCATGTGTTTTCCTCTGTATCTGCATCTGGGAATGCGTCTAGTGTCTCTGCCGTTGGTCCGTCATCATTCAGGACGCGAATAGTTTCGATTTCTGCGTCCGGGAATGTTTCCATGACCGACTGCATGAGAGGATGTGCCACCACCTTGGCGTGAAGGGCTTCTTTCCGAGCGCCTTCTTGCTGGGCCAGGGTTTGGTCTCCGCCTTCTTTGGCTAGCGCTACAGACCACCGTGTATCGGTGTGTTCGTTTAAGAATTTATAGAGCCGTTGGGGGATGTCCGACGCAGCACCTGTCACCAGTCGGAGTTCAATCTTCCCCGGCTGAAAATTCACCAGATGCACATTGTTCACTAGGCCCGTCCGTAAAATACGCTCATTTTTCTGATCTAGAAGAGCAATAACTTGTTCAAAATTTCTAAGTTCGGGTTGCGCCACCTGCTTTTGTAACGCTGTTTCAGCGCCGGTTTGTGGCGCGTGCTGCGGCACACCTCCCACCGCTGCGACGGCTTTAACCGTGGGCCTGCCGCCGGTATTTGGCGCTGAAGCCGGTCCACCGGAAGGCACCGAGCCCGCGCCGCCAGTTTGCAGAGATTTGACCGCATCTGCTGGTGACGGTAGGTCGCTTAGGTAGGCTAGCCGGACCAGAATCATTTCAGCGGCCTGGATCGGAGACGGCGCCATCTGCGCTTCTTGTAGGCCTTTTAGGAGCATTTGCCAGGCGCGGCTGAGGCTGGCCATGGGTAGCTGCCCGGCCAAGTTGGCGCCGCGCACGCGGTCGCTCTCCGGGTTGGTCACATCATCGGCGACCGCAGGCGTTACCTTCACACGGGTGAGCCAATGCACCACATCGAGCAAATCCCGCAGCACGATGATGGGATCAGCGCCGTTGGCATAATCCTCTCCCATCATAGCAAGCGCGCCCGCGGCATCCCCTTGCATGGTAAGTTCTAACAAGTCGAAACTCCGCTCCCGGTCTGCGAGACCTAAAATCTCGCGCACGTCGGCATCGTTGAGTTCCGCGCCCGCGCCGGTGGCGATGGTTTGATCCAGTAGGCTCTGGCCATCTCGGACAGAACCATCCGCGGCGCGGGCAATGAGGGCAATGGCTTCGCTTGTGAGTTTGGCGCCCTCTTTGTCCGCGATCATCGTGAAATGCGCGGAAAGGGTTGCAACCTCGACCCGACGAAGGTCGAACCGCTGGCAGCGCGATAGAACCGTCACTGGGACCTTCCGAATCTCCGTCGTGGCAAAAATAAATTTCACATGCGCAGGCGGTTCTTCAAGGGTCTTCAACAGGGCGTTGAACGCATTCCGGGACAGCATATGGACTTCATCAATAATGTAGACCTTGTAGCGCGCGGATACCGGTTTGTAGCGCACGCCTTCGATCAGCTCGCGCACATCATCGACGCCGGTTCGGCTCGCAGCGTCCATCTCCAAGACATCGACCAGCCGGTCCGCTGCGATGGATGTGCAAAATTCACATTGGCCGCAGGGTTCGATCGTAGCGCCGCCATCGCCGCCGGGGCCAACACAGTTAAGGGCTTTGGCGATAATTCGGGCCGTTGTGGTTTTACCGACACCTCGGACCCCGGTGAGAACAAACGCATGGGCAAGGCGCCCCGAGTCGAATGCGTTGGTCAAGGTACGCACCATGACGTCCTGGCCGATCAGACTGGAAAAGTCCGTTGGACGGTATTTTCGGGCAAGAACTTCGTAGCCGGCTTTGACGGCCTGGCTGGTTTCCGAGGAAGCTAAGTCCTGATCTGACGTATCGTCTGGCATGATGTTCCGGGCGGTTGGTCTCGCGGCGAGTGGAAGACCGAACACGCGACCCGGACGAAACTCGTTACGGCTGCTTCCTTCCGGACCTGACCGGGTTAGCGAGCAGTCCGTCCGCGGCCGATCTTCCAGCTCAAATATAGCAGTTCAAGGGGGAGGCGAGGCAAGCACGAATCCGCGGCGTTGGATTTTGTGTAGAACGGCAGCAAACATCAGGGCACTTACCGCCAGAGCCATGGGGCTGGTGACGCTCCCTAAAAGTTGAAAAAAACTGTCAATGTAAGGCCTAAAATCAAGGTCTAAAATCGATCCGCCGACTAAATGATCGTTGTCTTAATTTATGAAATTCGCAGCATAAACTTGCACCTAAATTTAGATATGACCCGCTTCGCGTCTTCAGGATTGCACCTGGTTTAGAGACGTGTATGTTCCGTGGTATGTCTCAAAGATTTTACTTCGATCGTTTGATCATGGAACGCGCGGCGCATCTCCGCCGGCAGGAGCAGGACATTCTGTCCTCTGAAGCGCACCACTTTACATATATCCCCACCTGGCAAGACAAAAACCTGGTGAGTGTGGGGAGTGAGCCGGCCGCTGTCCTTGTGCGCGGCGATGACGCGGGATGGCTCAAGAAAAACGCGACGCTCATGATCTTCCTGGGCCTTGATGGGGGTACTGCTTATTTTGGCGCGGATATCTCTCATCTTGAAGACCCAACCGCCGCCGAACTGCCGAAAGGGGCGTTCTTTGAAGACCTGCGCCGACTGGCCACCGCTATTGATAACGAGACCGCTGGCTATTTGGCTTATGCTCGGGCCCTTGCCCACTGGAACAGGAACCATCTCTATTGCGGCCGCTGCGGTGCTGTAACAGAAAGCCGGAAAAGCGGACATGAGAGGTTATGCACCAATAAAGCCTGCGGGCGCTCCCATTTTCCGCGCACGGATCCCGCTGTCATCATGCTGGTAACCCATCCCACCGAGGAAAAGTGCCTGCTCGGCCATAATAAACGGTTTGAAGGCCTGCGGTTTTCCACCGTNGCCGGTTTTGTAGAGCCTGGCGAATCCCTGGAGCATGCCGTCGCCCGGGAAGTAAAGGAAGAAACCGGCATTGATACCACCGATATTATATACCAGGCCTCTCAGCCCTGGCCCTTTCCCGCGTCCATCATGCTGGGCTTTCGTGCGACAGGAACTACAACGGAGATCAATTGCATCGACGAAGAGCTCGTGGAAGCGCGCTGGTTTACCCGTGATGAAGTCCGCGATATGGCAGGGACTAAAGATATGCTGCCTCCGGCCCAGTACTCCATCTCCCGCTGGCTCATCGATGCCTGGCTGGATGAAGAATAACACCTAGTGTTATATTTGAGGNCCTCGCCCGGTTNTTACANCTGAGNGCCTATGNCGCAGACAAGATTAGCNNGCTGGCTGGGCTGCCCGCTGGAGAATGGGGCGCTCATCAATNGGCAGGTGGAGAAGNGCGGCGACAACACCAAGTCCGATGGAAATCAGCCAGATGGAATCGTAAGATCCAGTTTGNTCAAACANGATGCCACCAACCCAGCTGGAAGTAAATGCGCCTAGCTGGTGGCTCGCGAAGACAATGCCGAACAGCGTGGCTAAGTAGCGGATGCCAAAGAATTGGCCCACCAGTCCGCTCGTGAGCGGGACTGTTGCGAGCCATAAAAACCCTAGAATTCCAGAAAAAATCAACACGGATGTGACCGATACAGGTACGAGGAAGAAGGCCGCAAACAAGATGGCCCGGCCGAAGTAGATGCTGCTCAAAAGATATTTTTTACTCCATTTGTCTCCTGCCCAGCCGAAGGAAAACGTGCCGATCAGGTTGGTAATGCCCACCACTGAAATCGCTGCGCCCGGCAGCCAATCCGGCATATCTAGCGATGTCAGATAGTTGGGAAAATGGCTCATGATAAAGGCCACGTGGAAGCCGCAGACATAAAATCCAAGAGTGAGGCAGATGTAGCCTCGGTGCTTACGCGCCTGATGGAGGGCATCCATCAGTTTNTCCGCGCCCTCATTGACCGCNGTCAAATCACTTGCCTTGCCCTTCAGCGCAAAGGCCAATGGGACGATCAGGCCCATTGTCACGCCAAGAAGAATTACTGTCGTGGCCCAGCCGAAATCGGTTATTAGGTTCTGAGAAACGGGCGCAATGGTAATCTGTCCCATGGTTGCGACGGCGCTGCCAATGCCGAGGAAAAAGCTGCGTCGTTCGGCAGGCACGTTACGAGCGATGACGCCTAGAATCACGGCGAGCGTGGCACCGGAACCAGCGATGCCAATGACCACGCCCGCGCTCATGTGAATTTCCCAGACCGAGGTGGCGTTCGCCAGCCACCACATTCCAAGCACATTCGCGATGCCGGCGATTACAATAGTGCGNCCTGACCCGTATTTATCCGCGAGCGCTCCGATATAGGGCTGGGACAACCCCCAAAGCAAATTCTGAATAGCAAGGGTAAGAGAAAAGACGCTGAAGTCGAGTTGAAAATCCTGGGTCAGCGGGTTAAGAAATAGGCCGAAGCTCTGGCGCACACCCATAGTTATCAGAAGCACGGCACATCCCGCTACAAGAACGGCATAGGATTTTTTTGTCATTTGGCGCGTCCCTTAAATGTAGTGCTGGGTAGTAGACTGATCAGCATTACGGCGCAAACAGATTGGCCACCAGATCATACCTTTGACTGACCGAACAGACGTCCTTTAAAACGGCTTTATCCAAGAATGCCCCTCGTGTACCCTCGGTAGAATTAATCAAAATCGCACACATACCCATGATTTTATAACTTTTGGGAGGCCTTAATGAACAAAGTCTATGCAGATGCCGCCGCCGCTCTTGAAGGGCTTTTGTGGGACGATATGACGGTGATGGCAGGTGGGTTTGGTCTATGCGGAATCCCCGAACATCTTATTCTGGCCCTGCGGGACTCTGGCATCAAAGACCTTACAGTAGTGTCCAACAATGCCGGTGTTGATGACGCTGGCCTCGGCCTCCTTCTGAAAACCCGGCAGATAAAAAAAATGATATCTTCNTATGTGGGGGAAAATAAGACGTTCGAGAAACAGTACCTTGACGGGGAATTGGANCTAGAATTCAACCCGCAGGGCACGCTTGCGGAACGTATTCGTGCTGGTGGTGCTGGCATTCCCGCCTTTTTCACCAAGACCGGGTTTGGCACACAAATCGCTGAGGGCAAAGAAACTCGCGTTTTTGATGGAGAAAATTACGTCATGGAGACGGGTCTCGTCGCCGACGTCGCTATTGTCAAAGCGGATGTGGGCGATACGGAGGGTAATTTGATCTTCCGGAAAACCGCGCGTAATTTTAACTCTATTATGGCCACAGCAGGTAAGGTGACCATCGCCGAGGTGGAGAACCTGGTAGAGCCAGGTGAGATGGATAAGGACAAAATTCACACGCCGGGCATATTTGTGCAGCGCATTATCAAAGGCACGAACTTTAAAAACCGCATCGAGCAATTGACGACCCGGGAACGGGANGCGGCATAAGGGAGAAGAGACATGGCTTGGTCACGCAATGATATGGCGGCCCGTGCCGCCCAGGAACTTCAGGATGGGTTTTATGTGAACCTAGGCATCGGTATTCCGACCTTGGTATCGAACTATATTCCGGATGGCGTTTCCGTATCGCTGCAGAGTGAGAACGGCATGTTGGGCATCGGGCCCTTTCCCTATGCGGGAGATGAAGACCCGAATCTTATTAATGCCGGCAAGCAAACGGTCACNGAACTGGAACAGACATCCTACTTCGACAGTGCTACNAGTTTCGGTATGATCCGGGGCGGGCATATTGATTTGGCAATATTGGGCGCCATGCAGGTGGCGGAAAACGGTGATCTCGCCAACTGGATGATTCCGGGCAAACTCGTAAAGGGCATGGGCGGTGCCATGGACCTGGTGGCCGGTGTGAAACGGGTCGTCGTCATNATGGATCAGAACGCCAAGGATGGCAGCCCAAAATTTCTGAAAGAATGCAACCTGCCTCTCACCGGTACTCAGGTGGTGGATATGCTGATCACCGACCTCGGGGTCTACGAGATTGACCGGAAGTCGGGTCAGACAACACTGATCGAATTGGCGACGGACGTGACCGTCGATGACGTGCGGGAAAAGACGGAAGCATCCTTTGGCGTCGCTCCCGGGCTGGCATAGGGGCCTGTTGATTTCCACTTTAGGCTGGTTCGCCACGCACTTTTGGGAGCGCCGGTGGTGGTGGCCGGAGCGCGATGCTTGNGCCCCACCNNGGGCTCNCCCATAACAACTCATGACTTTGTTGTNTTCCTGGTGGCGGCAAGCGCCAGGCACNCTGAAAGGCGCNACCTGGATCATTCTGGCGAGCGTTTGCTTCGCCCTAATGAGCGTCACCATCCGGCTCGCCGCGAACGGGGTGGATCCGCTGGAAGTGGTTTTCTTCCGCAACGTCTTCAACCTCCTGTTCATGTTGCCGTGGTTTTTGAAAATAGGGCTTGCGGGGCTGAGAACGGAGAGGGTCGGTCTCCATTTTATCCGAACCGCTTCAAGTCTGACTTCCATGTTCCTATGGTTTACCGCGCTAACCATGCTGCCGCTGGCCGAAGCCACCTCCCTAAGTTTCACAGCACCTCTGTTCGCCACCGTTGGCGCGGCCTTATTTCTGGCTGAGGATGTCAGATTGCGGCGCTGGATCGCTGTCGGGCTCGGCTTCGTTGGCGCCCTTATTATTCTCCGCCCGGGCATCGAAGTGGTGACGCCGGGTGCCCTTCTGATGCTCACCGGATCAGTATTTGTGGCAACGTCCATTTTGCTTGTGAAGGTTCTGAGCCGGACCGAGTCTCCCAACACGATGGTCCTCATGGTGGCGCTGATCGCTACACCCATCTCCGCCATTCCCCTTTTCTGGGTATGGGAAATGCCCCAGGGGATCACCTGGCTCTGGCTCGCCTGTGTCGGCGCAGCGGCGACAGGCGGACATTTATGTTTCAATCGGGCCATGGTGAACGCCGATGCATCCGCCGTACTCCCCTATGAGTATACGCGGTTGATCTTCGTCGCGCTCATCGGTTTCTTTCTTTTCAGCGAAGTGCCGGATGTCTGGACCTGGGTGGGGAGCCTGGTGATTTTCGGCGCCGGTATCTACATCGCCAACCGGGAAATNGCCGCGCGCNAGGCNGGGCGAAAAACGCGCAGNACCGCCGCGGAAACAGCGCNAAANCACTGAGNTGAGAAGACCGGGAGCGCCGGGGCCCAGTCCGGGATNATCCCGCCTACCCCCGCCAGGGCCTGAGCTACACGAGTTCCCGCACGCGCCGTCGCAGGACCGGTAACAGATCGTGTTCGAACCAGGGATTTCTGGTCAGCCAGCCGGAGGTGCGCCAGCTGGGATGTGGTGTGGGAATAATGGCCGGGCCATAGGCCGACCAGTTTTTTACCGTTGCAGTCAGGGTCTTTTCCGCGCGGCGGCCCAGGTAATAGCCTTGTGCGTAGAGCCCGGTCAAAAGCGTGAGCTCCAGTTTGGGCAGTTCTGCCAAAAGACGGTCGTGCCAAGCGGGGGCGCATTCCGGCCGGGGCGGTTTGTCGCCGCCCCGTGCTAGACGTCCGGGATAGCAAAACCCCATCGGCATGATGGCGATGCGGGATGCGTCGTAAAATATATCCCGATCAATCTGCATCCAATCCCGCAGCCGCTCGCCCGAGGGGTCGTTCCAGGCGATACCGGTCTCGTGGACCTTGGTGCCGGGAGCTTGGCCGATGATGATGATGCGTGCGCCTGGATGGATCGATACCGTGGGGCGCGGGCCCAGAGGCAGGTTCTCTTCACAAAGGGTGCAGGCCCGCACCTCTTTTAATAGCGCGGTAAGCGTCATGGGCTAAATGCCGTTTTCCAGAATTTCATCCACAAAACTGGGGATAAGTACCGTTGCAGGTCCGTACCGCGTCTCGTGAAAAAAGTTTGCTCCCTCGGACGGCTCCAGGTTTAGCTCTATGGTGCGCGCACCGGCCGCGCAGGCGTCCTGTACACAGCCCGCCGCAGGATATACATTGCCGGATGTCCCAATGGAGACGAACAACGCACAGTGCTGCAAACGCCGCTGAATTTCCTCCATAAAAAGGGGCATTTCGCCAAACCAGACGACATGGGGGCGGAGGCTGCCGGCACGGGCACATCGTGGACAGGCCTCCCCCTGGCCGAGATCATCTGACCAGGGCGATGTCTCCTGGCAGGACAAGCAGCGGGCTTTCAGCAATTCGCCATGCATGTGCAAAATCGTCTTTGAGCCCCCCGCTTCATGCAGGCTGTCGATGTTTTGGGTCACGATGGTGACAGTGCCTCCTCCCCCCGCGGGCCAGCCCTCCTCTAATCGGGCGAGCGCCCTGTGAGCCGCGTTGGGCTCAACATTGCTTGCTACCAGTTGGCGCCTTCGGGCATTGTAGAAATCCTGTACCCGGGACGGGTTCTGCGCGAAGGCTTCCGGTGTGGCCACATCCTCGAGGCGCACCTGGGACCAGATCCCGCCCGCATCCCGAAATGTGTCGAGGCCGGACTCCTTGGAGATGCCGGCGCCTGTCAAAATGACGATGTGTTGGTCGCTGGAAATTGCCATGATAAGAGAGGCTAGCCAGGAGATTAACGTGGTCAAGGTTCTTTTCGTTTGTACCGGTAACATCTGCCGTTCGCCCACGGCGGAGGGTGTGTTTGAGAAGCTCGTGAAAGAGGCCGGCCTGGCCGGCGATGTACAAGTCGAGTCCGCTGGAACGACCGCCTACCACGTGGGAGAGCCGCCCGACAGACGATCCCAGGCGGCGGCGCGTCAGCGCGGCATTGATCTCAGCCAGCAGCGTGCCCGCCAGGTTAATGAGGCTGATTTACAGACCTTCGATTATATTCTCGCCATGGATGAGGGCCATTTAAACGATCTTGACTGCATGGCCGGGACGCCTCCCGGCACCCGCCTCTTGCGTTTTCTGGACTTCGCCCCCGACCGGCCAGAGCAGGATGTGCCGGACCCGTATTACGGAGGTCCGGATGGCTTTGAAAACGTGCTCGATATGATCGAGGCCGCGTCACAGGGTCTGTTAGCAGACATCTGCGCCACCCATCTTTAGCGCTGTTGGTGGCCCGTAATCTGATACGTTCTTTGCGCCGATCTTTATCAGGTCGTCTTCGGGCGCGGGATAGGTGGTCAAAGAGTCGGATGTGGTGCCATCCCGCCTGCCCAGACGGTGCGAACCTTATTCCGAGAGAGTTGGGAGTGAAAGCGATCGGCCTCGACAATCAGCCTCATCTTTACCGGCGCATCCGATAGAGCTTAAATAAATAACGTGAGCACACCGGTATAGCTGTAGAGACGGTTATTGGAAATCTCTCCGTTGGCATAGAGACCAACAAGGGGAATGCCGCCGAAGATGTCACGGATAAGCTCAAGTTCGGCGTTTTGACGTCCGAACATATGCGGTCCGCGGGCAATACAGGAAATGTAAAGCCCGCCTTTGATGTGGTCTCCTGCCCGGCTCTTAAGTTTTTCAAACGATTGCCGGAGATCGTTCCTGGCGGCTTGGGAATCCCGACGGACGAACATGATGGTATCGCCGTCCTGGATCGGCGCGCCGATGGCGACCACGCCATGATCTTCGTCCACACCTATCAGGTTTCGCACCACGTAATCGGCCGTATCCGATCCCGCGACGGGCAGAGCGGCATGAACATCTCCTGCGAGATCTCGCAACGCCGAAACCGAGTCAACGTCACAGGCGCCAAGCAACACGTCCAAGGCAGGTCGGTCATCCAGCTCAAATACAAGATTGTCGGTGGAGCGGGAGACGTTGTGTGGACGGCCCATGGGCTGACAGCCCTGGCTGAGAGACGTGACCACTGGCACGTCGGGCGAGAATACCACGCCTGATACGCCCCCGCCGGTCACGGCCCCGGCGATCTGATGATTTGGCGTTTCGCTGGACGTTAATCCGCCGACGACAAAGCCGCCGGTGCTCTCTGCCAGGCCTTCGACGAGGGGCAGAACGTTTGGATTAGAGGTATCCGCATGGGCGACCACGAATGGCAGACCCGCTGGCCAGTCTTTCTCAGATGTTTCCGTGGTAATCTCCTGTCGGCCCGCGTCTCCGCTTGAATCTGGAGACGGGAAGAGGATGAAGCTCCCTGGGGGCACGTTGGCGGCCATGATCACCATGGTGGGGTCGTCAAAAAATTCACCGCAATGAGANTGATTNAGAATGCACACACCNAGCCCNGTGCTNCCGACCCAGTGNGAAATNCCCGAGCGTGTGNNGAGGTCGNGCAGGATGAGATCNAGACTGCCCGATAAGGCCTCCGTGACATATAAAAAGCCGAAATTAGCGCCGGCGNNCGATGGTTCCTGCCNGAGTTGCGCNAAGCATGANTCGACGCCGGTTTTCCAATCCGCGGTGAGGGCGTGCGCTGATGTAAACATTGGTGTATTTTCNCAGTAAATTACGGTTCGGCAATAGATTACGGACGGATCCGGTTGAGAGCCGCCATAACCCTCGGCAGGATGCGATGAACAATTTCATCGACGCCGGCCCGGTTTGGGTGAATACCATCCTGTTGATTGAGGTGGGGTTCACCGGCCACCCCGTCCAGGAAAAAATGGTAGAACACGGCATTGTGTTTTCGTGCCAATGCCGGGAATAGGCTGTTGAACTCCACGCCATACTCTTTGCCCAGGTTTGGGGGCGCCAGCATGCCCGCCAACAGCACCGTGATATCGCGTTTTCCGAGTTCCGACAGAATTGCATCCAGATTGGACCGGGTTTCGGACGGCTCCAATCCACGCAGCCCATCATTGGCACCCAACTCTAAAATGACGACAGCCGGTTTGTCAGTGAGCGCCCAGGCCAGGCGCGCCCGCCCGCCCGCCGTCGTATCACCCGATACGCCGGCATTGATTAAGGTAACACTGTGACCGGCTTTTTTTAGGGCGGTTTCGAGCACCACCGGGAAGGCGTCCGGCTTCGCTAAGCCGTACCCGGCGCTCAAACTGTCACCGAGAACAAGAATTTTAACAGGCGCGGCGGATTGTGCCATGCCAGCCGTTAAACATATCCATGCCACGAGCACAACCAAAAGCCGGGACGTCTTCTTCGTCCAGGCCGGTAGGTTAATACTGAGGATGACGTTCGACATTTCCCATTTGCAGTCTAAGTATAAGTCATAAACTTAATTTGTGTCCTATCATTTAGGCTAATCTTTATGATTTCAATGCCCAACACTGCGACGCCGGCTGAGCCTCTGGCCGTTTTATTGGAAAACGTTCAATTAACACTGCCGAGTGAAGCCGGCGACGTGAACATTCTCCGGGGCATTGATCTCACAGTTCCCCAGGGAGAAGCTGTGGGAATAGTCGGGCCGTCCGGTGGCGGCAAGTCTACCATGATGATGGTGATAGCGGGGTTGGAACGGGCGAGCCGGGGAACCGTCGAAACCGCCGGTGTTGATCTGATGCCGTTGAGCGAGGACTCCCTAGCACTCTTCCGACGGGAGACAGTCGGCATCGTGTTCCAGGATTTCCATCTCATCCCGACCATGACGGCGCTTGAGAACGTGGCTGTGCCGTTGGAGTTTGCGGGCCGGGAGAGCCGCGATCAAGTTTTTGAGAGAGCACAACAGCAACTCGAAGCTGTCGGGCTCGGCCATCGCCTGACCCATTATCCTGGGCAGTTGTCGGGCGGCGAGCAACAACGGGTCGCACTTGCCAGGGCCCATGCGGGCGAGCCAAAAATCCTGTTGGCGGATGAGCCCACGGGTAACCTTGATGGCGAGACGGGCGAAGTTATAATGGATCTCCTATTCGATCTTCACGGCCGGGCGGGGACGACCATGCTGTTGATCAGCCATGATCCTGTCCTGGCGGAGCGCTGTGATCGGGTGGTGACCTTGGCGGATGGCCGCATCGCCGGCGACCGGCGAACCGGGAAGTAGGCCGGCATGGTACCGGGTTTTTCTCTCGCTGTTGCCATTGCGCTTAAAGAGATGCGCGTTGGGGTTAGCGGCTTCCGTATTTTCATTGCCTGCCTTGCCCTCGGAGTGGCTGCCATCGCTGGTGTCGGGAGTCTTAGCGAGGGTATTACCGGGGGCATCGAGAAGGATGCCCGCCGGTTGCTTGGCGGAGATGTTGCGTTCCGGTTGCTACACCGACCGGCAACCGACCCTCAGCGGGCCTATTTGAACAACTTGGCTGTCGTCTCTGAAGTTGTCGAAATGCGCGCCATGGCTCAGGTAGATTCTGGTGTTAATCCAGGGGTGGAGCGCAGGAGGCGACGAACCTTGGTGGAGTTGAAGGCTGTTGATGACCTGTATCCACTGGTGGGCCGCCTGGAATTGTTCTCTGGCGCGGCATTGAGAGGCAGTCTTGCGCGCAAAGACGAAAGCTGGGGCGCTGTGGCGGAGCAAAACCTGCTGACCAAACTTGGACTGAAGATCGGCGACAGCCTGCGTGTTGGTGAGGCGTCATTTGTAATCACCGGCATCATCGCCAAAGAGCCCGATCGGGTGGCCACTGTTTTGGGCTTTGGGCCCCGGCTTATGGTGTCGTCGCAGTCCCTTGCTGCGACGGAACTTGTTCAGCCGGGCAGTCAGATCAGATACCGGTATCGCGCCGAGCTGCCCGATGGGGTCGTGCCGAACGATTGGATTGATCAGGTCAAAGCGGCATTTCCAACAGCTGGTTGGCGGATTCGGGCCTTGGATCAGGCCGCCCCGGGTCTGCAGCGCTTCATCGACCGGATTACGTTGTTCCTGAGTTTCGTCGGGCTGACTACGTTGCTGGTGGGCGGCGTGGGAGTCAGCAATGCGGTGGAGAGCTATTTGGACGGTAAGGTGCGCACCATCGCCACGTTAAAATGTCTGGGTGCACCAGGTGCTCTCATTTTCCGCACTTATTTTTTCCAAATACTAGTTTTGGCCGGAGGCGGTATTCTGATCGGTCTCATTGCGGGTGGGGTGCTGCCTGCCGTGGGCGCGTGGGCGCTACAAGGACAATTGCCCGTCGATATCCAAGTGGGCATTTTTCCCATGTCGCTGATCATCGCCGCAGTGTTCGGTTTCTTGATCGCGTTTACGTTTGCTCTCTGGCCCCTAGCCAGGGCCCGGTCCGTTCCGGCTGCGAGCCTGTTTCGCGATAAGATCACGCCGGGCAAGCACCGGCCCGGCTGGGTCTATGTCCTTCTCGTGGTTATGGGGGGCGTGGGCCTCTCGGCGCTCACTATTATGACGGCGACGGACAGGTGGTTTGCTTTCTGGTTCGTGGTCGGCGCCTTGGCGTCTCTGGCGCTTTTGAGAGTTTCGGCGGCGGCGCTTACACGGCTTGCCCGGCGCATTCATGCCTCCAGATGGACGGAATTGCGGCTGGCGGTGGCTAATCTCCATCGGCCGGGTGCCTCCACCAATTCCGTTGTTCTGTCTCTTGGTCTTGGCCTCACGGTCCTTGTGGCGATCAGCCTGATCGAGAGCAATCTCAGCCGCCAAGTCGATGAGCGGTTGCCTGAGATGGCACCAGCCTTCTTCTTTATTGATATCCAGCCCCATCAAATTGCGGCATTCGATAAAACTCTGGCCGGATTTGACGGCACCGGCGTTTACCGCCGGGTCGCGAGTTTGCGCGGCCGGATCGTAAAAATTGCGGGACAGCCGGTCGATGAAGTGACCATTGCAGCAGGTTCGCAGTGGGCGGTCCGCGGGGACCGGGCGCTTACCTATGCTGTGGCCCCGTCCGAGGGCACGCGTATTGTTGCTGGTGACTGGTGGCCCGCTGATTACAGCGGGCCGCCCCTGATCTCCCTGGATGCCCAGATCGCCAAGGATTTTGGTGTAGGTGTTGGGGACACACTAACCTTAAACATTTTGGGCCGCGAGATGGAGGCAGAAATCGGCAGCCTGCGCGCCATTGATTGGCGCTCCATCCGTTTTGATTTTGCCATTATTTTCGCCCCTGGCACGCTCGAGAATGCGCCGCATAGCCATATTGCTGCTCTGCAAGCGCCGGAGCCGATGGAAGATAGCATTGAAAATGCGGTGGCCTCGCAATTCAATAACNTCTCCATTATTCGGGTGCGCGAGGCCCTTCAGTCCGCGTCAAACATTCTAGCGGGGATCGGCGTGGCAGTCCGGGCCACGGCGGTGGTGACCATCATTGGGGGTATTCTAGTGCTTGCGGGTGCCATTGCGGCAGGCCGCCGGCGTCGTGTCTATGACGCCGTGGTGTTCAAAGTCTTGGGCGCCACACGGGCCACGGTGTTGAGGGCTTTTCTGTTGGAGTATGGCCTGTTGGGTGTCGCTACTGGTGTCATTGCCGCGCTGATTGGGTCGCTGACGGCTTGGGCGGTGGTTGTGCTTCTTATGGACATGACTTGGTATTTTCATGCCGCGGCCGTCTTTGGAACCATTGTGCTGTGCCTTGTGGCGACCCTTGCCATTGGTTTTGCCGGCACGTGGCGCGCGTTGGGTCAAAAAGCAGCGCCGCTGCTCAGAAATAAATAGGCGGCCTGGGTGGCGGGTTTGTGATCGAACGCGCAGATGAATTAATCGGAATACCGGCCCGAAACCAGCCCGAAACCCTTGATCTAAAATTCAAACCTGCCATATTACTGGCTTGGTACCTGGACACGTGGAGCCGGGTTAAAGAGTTAAGCAAGTTGCATACGAAAATGTTGTAAAAACGAGTGTCACATGGAGAAACAAAACATGTCTGACGATCTGAGATATATGACACAGACCCAAGCGGATGCTGCCGACATTGATGTTGGTCTCCGCCAATATATGCTTCGGGTCTACAATTATATGGCATCCGGTGTTGCGCTGACGGGCATAGTTTCAGCCCTCGTATCGAGCAGCCCCCAACTGATGCAGGCAATTTTTGGTGGGCCCCTTAAATGGGTCTTTTTCATAGGTATTCTGGGCCTTGGTTTCATGGCACCACGCATCATTATGTCAAAGAGTATTGTCGCGGCTCAGGGCGCATTTTGGGTCTACGCTGGCATGTTTGGCGCGCTCATGGCGCCGTATTTTATTGTATACACCAGCACCAGTATTGCGCGGGTCTTTTTCATCACGGCAGCAGCTTTCGCCGGCCTCAGCCTATTCGGTTATGTGACGAAGAAAAATTTAAGCGGCATGAGAGCGTTCATGGTAATGGGCACNTGGGGCCTTTTGATCGCTATTGTGGTGAATATATTCCTGCAATCGCCGATTTTGCAGATGACCTATTCGGCCATCGGCGTGCTCATTTTCTCCGGTTTGACGGCGTATGAGACGCAGCAGATCAAGAATATGTATTATGAAGGTGATAGCAGCGATACCGCGACGCGGAAGTCCATTATGGGTGCCCTGCAGCTTTATGGCTCGTTCGTCATGATTTTCATTTTTCTGCTCAACTTACTGGGCAATCGTGAATAGGCGGAAAATTTTGTTTCCGCGAGAGCCCGGA
>NHHQ01000048.1 GCA_002170915.1 Rhodospirillaceae bacterium TMED167
AATTTAATAACTTCATTTCTTCTAGATGCCGGTAATATGAAATCCGGATTTTTTTTATAAAATTTCGTGCCTTTATGCATCCACGGCACCATTACGGGTGGCACAACAGACAGGTCGATTTTGCCTTGACCAAGTTTAAGGGCAGAGCGGGTTAATGATTGCCCCTCGTTTACTTGTAGGTTGATGCCGGCCTTTTTTTGAAGGGCAGTCGAAAAAATGATCATAAAGGTGTGGTTTACGGAACCCACCCCACCTGTATCGCCTTTAAGAATTCCTTGCGCAGATGCTGTCGTCGCGCCAGTAGTCACAGCACTCGCAATAATACCCGCTGCTATTGTTTTAACTATTTGGTACATCGGTAGTTCCTCTCCTGTTCAATTTATATAATCTATTTCCCCCAGGGGATCTTCTCTGCGTTAAGCAACAAAACATATAAGTCTGCGTTCGTAATAAACGCCTTAGACATTGTTACGCTAGGATTATTACGTAAGTAAATATTTTTAACGCGCTCATACCCTAATAAGATAGACCATTGCTGCCTATTTAAATATTTTTACTCGACTGTAAGAAATTCTTACACCATTTCACTGCTAATTGTATAGAAACTTTACTCGTCAACCACACGGTTACGCAGCACTCCTATACCCGTTATTTCAATCACCACCTCATCGCCCGGCACTAGCCAGGCTGGTGGATCGCGGTAGTGTTCTGCACCATCGGGTGTGCCCGTCGTGATAATATCGCCCGGTTGGAAATGGAAAACCTGAGAATAATAGGCGATCAGTTGCGGCAGCGTGAAACAGAGTTGATCCACCGTTGCATGCTGGCGGACCTCACCGTTCTTTTTGGTGGTGAGAGACATGCTGGCGAAGTTGTCCGGCGCCTCATCGAGTGTCACCATCCAGGGACCGGAAGCTGAGGAGTGGTAGAAATTCTTCCCCTGATCCAGGCTGCGTTTTTGAAAATCCCGCACAGAACCATCATTCAGAATAGTATAGCCGGCCACATAGTTACGCCAATTATCCTCTGGAATATTTCGCCCAGGCTTTCCAATGACGGCGGCGAATTCGCCTTCATAGTCGAGGCATTCTGACACTTTGGGCCGGATGATATTCTGCTCATGGCCCACGAATGATTGTTGTGTCTTGAGGAAAAGAGACGGTGTTTTCGGTACATCCCGGCCCGTCTCAAGAATATGGGTCATATAGTTAATCCCCGCCGCGTAGATGTTCACTGGCGCAGGGATTAGGGGCAGGAACTGAACATCGGCTTCTTGGAAATCAGCAGGCTGTCCGTCGGCCATGGCCGCGGCCTCATCAAGGGCAAAGGCTTTTAGAACGGCCAGAAGGTCCGCGTATTTGTCTCCCAGTCGCCGTCCAAGGTCTATAATGCCGTCTTCCACTCTGACACCATAACTTGTCTTGCCACCCACGATATAGCTTCCGATTTTCATCCTCTCATTTCCTCCTATCCCGGATCTCTTACTATAGACATCCCGCCCTTGTCTCGTTTGCCCGAGGCCGAAAATGCATATGTCATGAGATTTTACCCACTATTGCAATTGCTTTCCACGGGTTTGTTATGGCGTCGTCTAGTTTGTTTAATAGAGAAAAGCCGCCCTCCAATACATGTGCTTTACTGATTCCCTTGTGATCCAGAGCGGACATTGTGGCCAGTTGAACCCAGCCAGGATCTCGTAGTTATCCAAGACCAATATTGTGGTAAGATGCTTGGGCACTAGCCCACTAATATTTCCTGGTTCATTAGCTTTAGCGAAATTTGAAAATTGGCTTCATTAAGAACCCATCCTTGGACTTCATTCTTACGAACCCCAGCCGCGTGAAACGGTTCCGCTTCAGCAATTGCGACTGCTTCGTCAAATGAATTAGCTCTTATAATTGCCATACCGCTTCCGTCCCAATTATTCTCGTCTTTGAGAACGCCCGACGCAAACATGGTTCCGTCCGCTTCAATCTGCCGCAACCATTCGAGATGCGCGTCGAATGCTTGGCGATGATCTTCCATATAAGATTTTATGGGATCATCGAACGGAGTAATGGCCAACATTTTCACCAAATACAGTTGCAGCCCAAGTGTGGATTGGCCGGCTGGATGATCTTCAATGGGATTGATATCTGACATTCTAATTATCCTCCTAATTACTGAGTTTGATGGGGCGCTAGATCTTCTCAACGGAACAGTTCTGAATGACCCCGAGTAAAGCTGAAAACAGTAGGAAGATTCGTGCAATCAAAGTTGAAAGATTGTGCCATACAGTGGCACAATAAAAGTCGCCGTCGAAGCATCAAATGTAGAATTGAGAAACTAATTGAGCCAGCCGCCCGTGAAGGAAATTCGTGCCCTAAAGAGGGGTATCCAGGTAATGGATGAACTGTGCCGGACAGGTGCCGGTACACTTGCGGAGCTCAACCGGACGACTGGCCTATCTAAATCGACTTTGCGTCGGATACTGCTTACTTTAGAAAACGGAAATATGGTCCGGCGTGGTTTCGACGACGGTAGATACCGAGCTAATGTCCATCTTCCCTCCTATACTCATTCCAGCCCCAATCCTCAAGTCGCTCGTTTGTTACAGGCGGCCAATCCAGTTCTTGAGGAGACATCCAATCAAATAATTTGGCCATCGGACATCACAGTGCGGGATGGTCTTTATATGAAAATTGTAGAGTCGAACCGGTCGAAGACCCCATTGCATATTAATCGCCAAGAGATCGGCGACCGAGTTGAAATGATCTCTACCGCCGCCGGAAGGGCGTACATTGCTTTTTGTCCCGCTGCAGAACAAACTCGGCTGTTGGGAGAAATAGAGAGTTCCTACAGTGATAGGATTGTTGAGGCCGTGAAAAAGGAATTGCAGGTAATAGAGACACAGGGGTATGCCATACGTGGCCCTGAACATACGGGTAATACAATCCTAAACCCCAGACTTGTCGATAAATTGTCGTCTATTTCAATGCCGGTCATGAGCGACAGCGATGTAGCCTGCTGCGTCAATTTATTCTGGCCGAATGCTGTCACCGAAGAATTGGGGGGCATTAGTTTAATGGTGAAGTTCTTGTCAGGCGTCAGTCGGAAGATCGAGACCCGGTTAAATGAAAATGGCTAAATTAATCTCTATCAGTATTTGTGATAGTTCTTCTATTGGCTACTAGCTAACCCAATTCTGCGTAGCTAAAACTGTATGCTCTCAGCCAGGAGCGGACTATTACCCAGGTCTGCATAGAATTTACAGCATCATTTAGGTGAGTGAGAAATTTCTCCATATTTGGCGTAGGAGAGAATTCTTTATGGGTGATATGTCCTATGTCTTGAGAGGGCATATCTAGCTTTATCGCCAGAGAAGATAAAATATTTAGTCTATGCTCGAGCTGAATTTGGCTGGACGATACCAGGGCGATGCGCTCGCTCCTTGTTAGTATTGACCTAGAAAATATAAAGGAAACCTGTCCCAATAATATTCTCGGGAAATACGATATCGTTTTATGCCTATAGCCACTTCTGCAGCCAACCTAGCCCGTCGACCGTAGATCTAGCAGGAATGTACTCACAGGCAACCCAGTTGGAATATTCCATCTTGACGAGTGCATTCAGGAACGCATCGTAGTCAATGTTTCCGGTTCCGGGTTCGTGGCGACCGGGGACATCTGCAATTTGTATATTGCCGATATGCTGCAAATACTTTTGCACGGTTTCAGCCATATTTCCCTCCGTAACATGCATGTGAAAAGCATCGTATTCGAGCCCAAGGTTCGGATGACCGATTTCATCAAGAAGATCCATCGTCTCGTCGGACGTAGTAAGCATAGCATTTTCTCGAATAGCAGGATTTAAAGGCTCCACGATCACGTAGGTACCAATTTCTGCCATCTCATCAGCTACATATTTTAGGTTTTCCTTGAAGACAGCTCTGGCATCGGTTCTTTCCACGCCCTCAGGTATGGTATTTGCGGGAATCACAAAAGCAGTGGGCGATATGGCCCTGCAATAGGGCAGCGCCGCTGCTACGTTTTCCTTCCAAGCAGCCTCTTTGCCTGGAGCAGCAGCCACCAATGGGCCCATTTTGATACCTTCGCCAACGGCAACATTTATAACTGAGCAACCCATGCCCGAGTTATCATATGCCGCCGCTAGTTCGTCTACTTCCATGTCATAGACGAATAAAAATTCGGCGGCACCAAACCCCGCTTCCTTAGCGATTTTAATACGATTGAGTGGGTCTGGCTCTTCGGTAAACATCATCGAGACATTGGCGGAAAATTTGAGCATGGCCATTCCTTTGCATAGGGTTATTAGTCAGTGAGTTTAGCGATTTATGGCTTATGTGCATCAAATTTGCGACGCCTCATCTCTTAAATACATAGTTGACACCAAAGTCACTTCCTTAAACTAGCGTCAATTGAGTTGATCTAATGCCCGCCCTTGTACAGAGTATGTTTTATCAAATACTCAAAAAACGAGCGGGGCCCTATGGAAAAGAAAATAGTAAACGTGCCAGGNCACAAGCAGTTGATGGGCGAAGATGGCAAACCATTAGTCCCAATATCGCCGGCTGTGATCGCTAATGGATTCGTGTATGTATCTGGTCAGCCTCCATTCGATTACACAACTGGCAAACTGGTATCCGGCGATATCCAGATACAAACTCGTCAGGTTCTGGAGAATGTAAAAGAGGTTTTAGAGGCTGCCGGAACCTCGATCGGTAAGGTNGTGAAAACTACTGTTTATTGCACTAATTCTGGTCACTTTNGTTTGGTGAACGATGTTTACCGTGAATACTTTTCCAAGGATCCACCTGCCCGTACTTTTGTCACTGTTGCCTCTTGGCCTATGGCTTTTGACATTGAAATTGAATGCGTCGCCGTCTTGTAATGACATATAATGTANNTCANTGCATAATTTTCGTGTGTTTAGNGAATTGATATTTTTGTNACAAAATAACTTTTTGCACTAGGATNANCTGTAAAACCCATACNCTTCTCTATCAAACGGAAGGTGGGCAATTTCTTGGCAGCATTTATAAACGGGCGCCGAGCCAATAGTGCTATAAACATAAGAAGACAGGGAGAAAAAGTGATGACAACCAACACCAAACGAGGAAAGTATCCGGAGCATTTCCTGCCAGGAGCCGAGGAATTGGGCGCTGAAGAAATGCGCATCACAGCATTGGGCACAGGTCGCCCCTTCCTGCGTCGATCTCAGGCCAATGCGTGTTGGCTTATTGAACTAGGGAACGGTGATAAGTTCATGTTCGATTTCGGGTTTGGTTCCCAGATGAATTTTACAGCACTGGAAATCCCGTACAACGCTATAACGGCATATTTTGCGACACACCTGCACACCGACCATGTGGGTGACTTCGGTCAGATTTGGGTGGGTAGCTGGGCTGGTGGACGGTTGAAGCCNCTGGAGGTCTACGGCCCATCTGCAGATAAACCTGAATACGGTTTTGCCCATTTTGCTAANCATCAAAAAGAGTCGTACCGCTGGGACACGGAAAGTCGAGTCCATGCGCTTCCAGCCATTGGTGCCGAAGTGAACTGTCATGAGTTCGATTACTCTAAAGTGCATGTAATCTACGAACAAAATGGCGTGAAGATTACCAGTTTCCCGGCAATCCATATAATGGATGGACCGGTGAGCTTAAAGCTAGAGTGGAACGGCCTTTCGATGGTTTATTCTGGCGATACGACACCATCCGAATTCATGATAGAGAACGCTCAAGGAGTGGACGTTTTAATCCATGAGACGTTCAACACTGTGGATCAACTGATGGAACGTTCGGGGTATGATGAGCGAACTGCTAAGGCAATTGGCACAATTATTCACTCAGATCCAGCAGAGGCAGCCTATGTAGTCTCAAAGTGTGACCCGAAATTGTTCGTTGCCTTCCACTTCTTCAACGACTTTGACACAGCTCCCGAAATGTATGCGGCAATTCGCGAGAACTATGACGGCCGTGTAGCACTCGCTACTGATTTCATGGTTATCAATGTTACGAAAGAAGAGATCGTAACGCGCAATGCCATCGTTTCGGAGCATGCTTGGCCGAACAAGTCAGAGCACGATGATTTCGGCAAAGCTGAACGGAAGTCTCGTCCCAACATGCCAGAATGGATCCGAGAAAAGCAGGTTTTCCCAAAATTTTGAGGGGCTCGTGATATTCTTCACCAGCTTAACCAGGGCCATACGCCGAGGAGAGCAGCGCTTTAGAGCCATTTTAGTTGCTTAAGTATTAAAACCAATAAACGATAAAGTCGCTAAATACGGCGCCTGTTACTTTTCAATTCTGCAGAGCACTGGCGAAGCTTGCGTCGTTAGCTTAGGTCCGTCTTTGGATGCTGGGTGGGTTCTGTGTTGAGCTCGATCACTCAGCAGACCACGCCAAATTGGGAGAGCACAATGGCAAGAATCAGGTCGGCCGGTTCCGCGCCAGCAATAGCGATAGACGTTTGAGTGAGCCGATTTTTAGGCGAACGCTTTGCGGGTATGGCTTCAGTATACGCTATCCAATCACCATGTTGGTGAAACGCTCCTCCTCCTTGGGTTTCATTTTCTGAAAGGCAATCCGGCCTCGAATGCGGTCTGACCAGGCTTGCAGGTTGGGATAGTCCTCGAATACTTCAAGAAAATCGCATTGCGCCAGCCGATCAAGCATGGGAGCGTAGGCGACATCGGCAAGTGAATACGCATCACCACAAAGCCATTCATTGTCCTCCAGAGCGGTCTCCATGCGGCCGAAGACAAAATTGAATTGGCTCCTCGCGTCTTCCAGGGCCGCTTCGTCGACTGGGCCCCGGGCAGCACCTTTAAACAGCTTCCGGCTTTTCTCCAGCGGATGGCTGTCGAGCCACGCATCTAATTCTTCGTCGGATTTTACCGCAAGCTTCGGCTTGACCAATAAGTTGAAGGTTGGTTTCTGCACTGCTGGATGTATCACATCATCCTGGAGCTTAGTCCATACACGCATGCGGGCTCTGCTCACCGGGTCTTCCGGTGTGAGCGACGGACCCTCGAAAACTTCATCGATATATTGATTGATCACGGTGGATTCTATGATCGGTATGCCATCGTGCACAATAGTGGGAACCACTGCATTCGGGTTCAATTGTTTGTAGTCTTCTGTTAGGTTTTCGAACTTCATAAGGTCTACAAAGCGGGCTTCATAACCAACGCCTTTTTCGATCAGGCAAAGGCGCACCTTCATGGAGCAGAGAGAGTCGCCATAGTGATAAAGTTCGAGCATGGTTTAATTTTCCTTCATGTGAGGAGGCCGATTTGCCGGGCACCCGAGACTGATTGTTTCCACAATTAANGTGGGACGTCGCCCGCAATGACGACCCGGTGCATAAGCCGGTTCTGCGTATAGTCAAAGAGGGCGTAGTGCAGGCTCAGACGATTGTCCCAGACGGCCAAATCATTTACGCGCCACTTGTGCCGGTATTGAAATTCCGGCGTCCGTAGATGATCGAATAAATATTGCAGCAGATAGTTGCTTTCTCTCCGGCTGACTTCTTTAATGAAACTGGTCATAGACTCATTAACAAATAATCCTTTTTGACCAGTTTCGGGATGGGTGCGAATGACGGGATGTAGAGCTGGCGTGTATTCCGCTTTCTGCTGGCGCTTATAAATTTGGTAATCTTTTGCCCAAAGTTCTGGTCGTACGTGCTCATCATACGGCTGATAAGAGTCGTTGTAAGCATGAAGCCCTTCTAAATGCGTCTTCATACGATCCGATAGTCCTTCATAGGCGGCCGCCGAATTTACCCAAATGGTATCTCCACCTTCTGGCGGGATATTTCGGGCATAGAGACTCGTTCCCATGGATGGTTTCTCTCGGCCCACGAAGTCTGTGTGCCAGAGGTCCCGCGTTACGTGGGGTGGATTGCTGTCGTCGTATTCCAGAATATCGATTTCCGGATAGTCCACGTTTTTTTCAAAACCGGAAACGGCAGCCGGCTGGAGATCGCCAAAGCGGCGTGTGAATTCAATATGCTGCGTTTCTGTGAGCGCCTGGTCCCGAAAGACAATGACGGTCCTATCCAAGAGGGCGGTATGGATCTCATCGAACTGCTGATTGGTGACGCCGCCAGCTAGATCGACATCACTTATGATAGCGCCACAAGCGGGTGACATGTTTTCGACGGTAATGCTCTCGTATGTCATGATTTTGTCTCCCCAAAACTTCGATATTTTAAAACGTTGCGGCCTGAAGTTCAAACCTGGAACGGGGCGGTGGCGCTTGTCACAGCCTCTGTCATCTGTGCCTATAGGGATAACTCAAACACAGCCCCAATGTTACCACACTGGATTTTTGTACCGGTCACCTGCCGCTGACATTGCCGACGGACATATTTGTAAGCTCACTCATGCCTGACCCGACTGATAAAGCCGCGAAAAAACCGTCGGCACTTGAACCTTTTTCCGTCAGGAGTTTCCGGTTTCAGTGGCCGGCCGACCTTGCCGCCTCCTGGGGATTCGAGATGGAAGCCCTCATCATGGGCTGGTACATCCTGGCCGAGACCAACTCCGTTGTCATGTTGACCCTGGTCGGTGCCTTCCGCTTTCTGGGAACGCTTTTGTCTCCCTGGTTTGGTGTGGCGGGAGACCGNTTNGGCCGNCGCGGCATGATGCTGTATATGCGNGGCGCTCTGATGGCGTTGGCTGCCATTATCATGGTTCTGGCGCTTCTAGAGGTTCTGTTACCCATTCATGTCCTAGCAGTGGCCTTTGTGGCGGGCCTCATTCAGCCGTCGGATATTTTGATGCGCAATGCCCTGGTTGGCGATACCATTCCACAACCGATGATCCTGGGCGCCATTAGCATTTCCCGAACGGCGCATGATTCTGCGCGCATTTTTGGGGCTCTGACCGGCGCCGGCATCTTTGCCTTTCTCGGCATGGGATATGCCTATGTGTTTGTCGTGGCCGTGTACGGTATTGGCCTCTATTTCACCGCGAATGTCTCGAGGGCACACCCGTTGAAGGACGGCGGCACCACAGCAAAGGCTGTGAAGACATCTCAATTCCAAGAGCTTAAAGTCGGCTTTTTGTACATCTGGAACACGCCGGCCGTTCTGGCGATCATGTGGCTGGCATTTCTTGCCAATCTGACGGCCTTTCCGCTGACCCATGGTTTGATGCCTTTTGTGGCCCGGGATGTCTTGCAGGTGGATGAAAACGGGCTGGGTCAATTGTTGGCGGCGTTTTCCGCCGGTGCCGTTTTGGGGGCGCTGCTTCTGGCGTGGTTTCGTGCTCAGAAATATTCGTCTCGAATGATGCTCATCAACCTGATTATGTGGTATGCGATGCTCGTCATTTTCACCGCAGCCGTGACTAAATTTTCTGGCATCGTCATTCTGGTTTTCGTTGGTATTGCGCATAGTTTCAGCATGGTCTCTATGGCGGCAGCGTTACTTGAGAAAACCGATCAAATGGTTCGGGGTCGTATCATGGGCGTTCGGGTTCTCGCCGTGTACGGCGTGCCGTTGGGCCTTCTGGGCTCAGGCTTCTTGATCGAGTCCGTCGGCTTTGTGTCGTTCATCTGGATTTACGCCAGCATTGGGACCCTCTTTACCATGCTGATTGGCATTAAATGGCGAAAGGCGTTATGGCCATTATAGTTACGCTGAAGGAAACACTGGCGAGTCTCGGGATCACGCGATAAGGTTCCGCGATGAAAATTGGCTCAGAAATACCCGAGAGCGTTGCCTTTCCATCCAAGAGTTTGTCGCTGGTCCCATACGAGGTTTTCACTAGCCCGAGCCAATATGCGGTGGAGACTGAGCATGTATTCAAGGGGCCGGTCTGGAACTATCTCGGCCTGTCGCGGGACGTCTCTAAGCCTGGCGATTATCTGGTGAGCGCGATTGGGGAAATCTCAATCATCGTTGTGCGCAATCTGGATGGTGTTATGCGGGCTATGGTCAACCGCTGCGCTCACCGGGGAGCTCTATTGTGTCTGGAACGCGCCGGTTCTGCCCGTAAATTCTCCTGCGTCTATCACGCCTGGTCTTATGACCTGGACGGCAATCTCACAAATGTGGCATTCGAAAAGGGGATTAAGGGCGACGGCGGGATGGCGACCAATTTCCGCAAGGAGGAGCATGGGCTCCGGCGGATACGGATCGCGGAGTTCTCAGGGCTGCTGTTCGGAAGTTTCTCGGAGGCCGCCCCGGATATCGAAGACTACCTGGGGCCGGAGATTTGCAGCCGGATCAAACGGGTACTACACAAACCGCTACGTGTCCTTGGCCGCAATACCCAAATACTACCCAATAACTGGAAGCTGTACATGGAGAATGTGAAAGACAGCTATCATGCCAGTATTCTGCATCTCTTCTTCACGACGTTTCGTCTTAACCGCCTGACGCAGTCCGGCGAAATCATTGTCGACGAGAGCGGCGGTCATCATGTGAGCTATTCCAGAATTGACCAGGATCAAAGCAACGCACAGTATGAAAAAGACAATGTTCGGTCTCACAATGACAGGGTCGTCCTCACTGACCCAGCTATTCTGCGGACATTCGATGAATTTGGCGACGGCATCTCGCTGCAAATTCTGACCGTATTTCCCGGCTTCGTTCTGCAGCAAGTCCAAAACAGCCTGGCCATCCGGCAGGTCTTGCCGCGGAGGACGGATAAAACCGAACTCGTTTGGACCTATATCGGCTTTGAAGATGATGACGATGAAATGCAAGAGCACCGGCTCGTGCAAAATAATATGGTTGGACCAGCAGGATATATCTCGATGGAGGACGGCGCCGTCGGCGGATTTATTCAGCGAGGGATCGCTGGTACCAGCGAGGATGCCAGCGTGATCCTGATGGGGGGAGAGGCGGCGGAGTCGCAGACCTCGCGGGTGACGGAGGCATCGGTAAGGGGGTTTTGGAAAAAGTACCGCTCGCTGGTGGGGATGTAGCGGACATGGTCCAGGGAGAGAACCAGCGAGAGATGTTCTTTCGGGTGATGGATCTCCACGCGAGGTATGGCGCGGCACTAGACAATGACCGCCTGGAGAATTGGCCCAATTTTTTCACCGATGACGCAATTTACCGTATTACCTCAAAGGCGGACGCCGCAGAGGACCTGCCGCTCGGGATAATTTATTGTAACTCCAAGAAGATGATGGTTGACCGCATCACATCCACGAGGGAAGCCAATATTTTCGAGGGTCAGGGCTATCGGCATATTATTTCGGCGCCGGTCATCGTAACGGCTACTGAGACAAGTATCGAGGCGGAAACCAGCTTCTGTGTTATCCGTATCATGCATACGGGCGACTCGATGCTGTTTGCATCTGGTGTTTACCAGGACAATATCGCTTTGTACGACCGTGATCCGAAATTCATGGCAAAAACCGTGGTTCTGGATTCCCATAAGATCGACACGCTGTTAGCAATTCCTTTGTAGGGGGCCCTGTATCGATGGCCTAGCAGTCTGCTGCGTGTCAGTCGTCCCGGGTAGAGATTAGCAGAATATTCACAAACCCGCTGGCAAACAGTCCCGATGTGTGCAGGTAGTCATCCCAGGTCGTCTCTATGATGCCGTGGGGTAAAATGGCACCAGCCATAGTATATTTGTGACGCTCCAGGATATCTTTTATTTTGCCCCGGTCGTGGTCGGGGTCGACGCCGGCCTCCAAGACGACGGCCGGCGTAAACGTTTCGAGGACGGTCTCCGCTCCTTCCAAAACGTCCGTCTCATGGCCTTCCACATCAATTTTTATGAAATCAAGACGCGCGAGCTTATGTTGGCGGACAAAGTCATCCAGCGAGTGCATTTTTACGGTGATGTCGTGCGATGGGCTGCCGTTTGCGCCAGTGAGAATACCCGATTTTCCCGAATGGTCCGCGTTCACTGTGAATGAGGCATTCCCAGCATGCGCTCCCGCTGCGGCTTCAATCACGGTCGTCTGCGTCTGTCCATTGATGCTCAGGGTCTTACGAAGCGCTTCTGCAATATTTGGCGACGGTTCAAAGGCATAGACGTGGCCCGTTCTGCCGACGGCACGGGCCATTTGTAGGGACCACTCACCAAAATTTGCGCCAAGGTCTATTGCAACGCCGCCTGGCGGGCAGAAGTTTGTCACCACCGTCTCGGCTTCTGCGGGGCGGATCAGGTAATGGCTCGACATGATGTCGTCCCCCCGGGGGACGTAAAAATAATCCCGTTCATTGATTAGGACATATCCGCCTGGCCAGTTGGCGAGGAGATCTCGCTCCACCGATTTCCGGTAGCGTCCCCACTTTAGAGAGGCGGGGATGCGGTCTCGAAAACGCGCACGATTGGTCCGTGTCCGGTAAAGATGCCGGAGTAGCTGTCTGGATTTTTCCAGGTCAGTCAAATTAGGGGGCGTCGCTCAGGATGCTGCTGGTCAGTGAGCGGGGATCCCGCAATGCCCATTTCCCAGCCTCCACTTGATGGAAGAAATCATCTAGAAACATGTTGAAGAGCGCCGGTTCTTCCAGGTTGGTGGCGTGACCGGTGCGCGGCAGAACAACATGTGCTGAACTTTGGATTAGGCTTTTCATCATCATGCCTGGTGCCAGACATGGATCGTCCTCGTCGCCATTCACGATGAGGGTTGGCACAGTCAGTTCTCGCATTTGGTCCTGAAGGTCGTACAACGATGGTCGGCTTGCCTGGACACCTCGCATGGTATTGGCAGATCCCAAGGTTGAATGTTCACAGAGTTGCTCCATAAACTCGTCGAAGCCCCGCGGATCTTTATTCTGGTACTGCACTCGGGCAGGACCGGACCCATAAATCTGGCCATAGACGGCCATGGTGTCACGTTCGATCCCGTCTGCAGTTGCATTTGCCTCTATTTTAAATTGCGCCCGTTTCTCTGGTTCCGCGCCATATCCGCAGCCGGCGACAACAAGCGAATGCGCTCTATCCGCATGGTTAAATCCAAAATGAAGAGCCGCAAATCCACCCATGGAAAGACCCACGATATGGGCTTTATCAATGCCGAGACAATCTAGGACATCAAGGGCGTCTGTCCGCGCCATATCCTGTCCATAGGCTGCTGGATTTTCCGGCACGTCTGATGGCGGATAGCCCCGCGCGTTATATGTAATGCAGCGGTATCGCCTCGAAAAGTAGCGCACCTGCGGCTCCCAACTTCTATGGTCACCGGCATATTCATGTATAAAGATCACCGGTGTACCGGCACCGGCTTCTTCAAAATAAAGTTCCACCCCATCGCTGGCGGTTACATGTCCCATATTTGCCTCCGTTTCGGGCAAGATAGCAGAATAAATGGGCTCCGCACGAACACTTCCACCTGTGGTTATCTCGGACTTTGTTGCGCAACCAGGCCAGGAATAGATCAGTTAGGTATAGTGCCGCGCAAATCCTAAAGCGGTAATTTCGTCGTATACTTCACCTTGTCCAGGGCAATGATGGAATGAACGTTAGAGACATTTTCAATGGCCAGCAGGTCATGCATCATCCAATCGGAGAGCTCCCTCAAGTCCGTGGCCACAACACGCAGCATGTAGTCGTCGTCGCCAGAGATGGACCAGCATTCAAGCACGTTTGGACGCCCTTCAACGGCGCGGGCGAAAGCTGCTGCCTCCCTCTCGCCATGCCTCTCCAAAGAGACCATCACAAAAGCTACTACTGAAAGCCCCGTCGCCGCCGTGTCCAATACCGCGGTGTAGCCCTCAATAATGCCAGCCTCTTCTAGCCGCTTGACGCGACGGCCGCTCTGAGACGGCGACAGGGCGACCCGATCTGCGAGATCGATCTGGCTCATACGGCCTTCTTCCTGGAGCACACCCAAAAGTTGGCGGTCTTTCTGATTCAATGCAATTTTCATGCGTTTTGTTCCATAATATA
>NHHQ01000049.1 GCA_002170915.1 Rhodospirillaceae bacterium TMED167
CCCGGACGCCTAGCGAGAATGCGTTCCGCTTGCGCGGTCCGATGTCGGGGGGGCAAATCGGGTAACACCGAGACCGAGACAGGGCGCTAACCTAGGTGCCCCAAGCTCCAATCAATGCAATCCGGCCGGAATTTATAGCGCTGCTTTATGATGCAGCGTTGCACCGCACTATTTCCCCGATTAATGTCTAATCATTAGCTAAATGGGGGAGCATCTCGATGGAAGACGGCAATAGCATCACGCAAATTTTTCTGCCAATTTCTTTGGCCTTCATCATGTTTTCCGTTGGCCTTGAATTGACCACGGATGATTTTAAGCGAGTGGCTGTCCGGCCCAAGGATTTCATCATCGGTGCAACCAGCCAGATTATTCTCCTGCCGTTGGTGGCGTTCATTCTTCTTTCTGTCTGGGACATTCAGCCGGCCTTGGCTGTCGGGGTTATGATTATCGCCGCCTGTCCGGGGGGCGTGACGTCCAATTTGCTGACCTATCTCGCGCGAGGGGATACGGCGCTCTCCGTCTCTCTCACAGCGATCATCAGCTTGCTGGCAGTGCTAACGCTGCCATTTGTCGTGGGATATTCGATCCATCATTTCATGGACGCTGCTACGGCGCCGGAATTATCCGTTGGACGTATGATCCTCGGGGTCTTTCTCATTACAACAGTGCCGGTCATCATTGGCATGATTGTAAAAAAATATGCACCAGTCTTTGCTATAAAGTTTGAACGTATTGCCCGTGTGATTGCCTCCATTCTCTTCGTCGTGATCATCATTGGTGCCGTCGTTGGTGAACGTGAGAATATTGTGGAATATTTCAAACAGGCAGGCCCGGTGACGCTGGTCTTAAACATCGTGATGATGATATTGGCGGCGGGTCTGGCCCGTTTTGGCAGGCTCGGACGCCCTCAAAGAATTGCCATTACCTTGGAATGCGGTTTGCAGAATGGAACGTTGGCGATTTTTGTGGCGGCGACACTGATTGGAAATACGACCATGATGGTGCCCGGTGGCATCTATAGCCTTCTCATGTTCGGAACGGCGATCCTTTATCTCCTCCTGCTGAGACGTCAGGGCGCGGCGCANGTGTGAGTTTTCTGGACTGGCGTGGCCCAGCTGAAGGGGGCGACGAGAACNCATGTAGTGGCTTCTCGGTTGCCGTCGACACCCCTTGCTTTNTTCACCCCGCGTAAAATCNGGATTTCTTGCGAGACGAGAGTAGGCATTAGCTTTACCATAAAGTTCTAAATCAGGCATACCACAGGGGAATAACAATGCGGCCACGTAATTTTGGATTGAGGATAAACGAGCCCGGCGCAACGGAGGGNTTCACNCTATATTCACCCTTGTGGCGGCCAAAATCATTTTTGCTCAACATGGATGGCAAGGTCGTTCATGAATGGGACTTGCCCGGCTATCCGGGGGGGTATGCGCGCCTTCTTCCAAATGGGAACCTATTCTACAGTTCCGCCATTGAAACCGACGATAAACCGCCGTTTAAAGGCGGTGCCGGAGGCGGGCTGATCCGCGAGGTTGATTGGGACGGTAACGTTTTGTTTGAANATTTCGACGGCTGGCAACACCATGACCTACGCCGGCTGGATAATGGCAACATTTTGTATGCGTCTTGGGAAATTATGCCGGAAGAGCACGCCAAACGCATTCAGGGAGGTATTCCTGGGTCCGAGCTGCCAGAAGGAATCGTCAACGACGTCTTGCGAGAAGTGAGCCCTGAGGGGGAGGTTGTCTGGGAATGGCACGCCTACGAGATGGATATTGAGGATTACCCCCTCCATCCCTTGTGTCCGCGTCGGGTTTGGGCTTGGATGAATACGTGCTTTCCGCTGAAAAACGGTGATGTGCTCATCAGCTTGCGGCAAATTAATACCGTCGCCATTATTGATCGGCAGACGAGTAAGATTAAATGGATCCGGCGTGACGATACGTGGGGGCATCAGCACGATTGTCAAATGCTCGACAACGGCAACATTATGCTGTTNGCCAATGGCATGAACACAATGGTACCGCATCCTCACTCCTACATCACAGAGTTTAATCCGGATAACAACGAAACCGTCTGGGAGTANCGCGATGATCCGGCAACTTTCTTTTATTCGCACCACATCAGNGGTGCTGAGAGATTATGGACAGGCAACACGCTTATTTGCGAGGGATCCTTTGGCCGCCTGTTTGAGGTTNCTCCGGCAGGGGACATCGTCTGGGAGTTTATCAACCCGCATTTTGACCCAATGTTCTCGGGCGATAAAGTCAATTGGGTGTTCCGGGCCTTTCGCTACGCGGCTGACTCCCCAGAGATAGCGGGGCGGGTCTNCTAACNGGCCCGCTTTATTCCGCAACCGGGGCCGACGGCTCANCCAGTCGGAGACTTTCCGNGGGGAGGGACTTGATGTGCAGGTCTCGCTGCGGGAAGGGCATTTGGATGCTGGCCTCTTTGAAACGTTTCCAAACTTCGAGGTAGACCTCGCTTGATACATTGGCTATTCCGTTCTGCGGGTCGTTGATCCAAACTCGGAGTTCCAGATCAATCGAACTGTCGCCAAACCCGCGCACAAGGCATTTCGGCGGTTGCGAGGAGATAACACGCTCGACACTCTCTGCCGCAGCGATGCTGACCCGGATCGCTTCGGGGAGGTCCGTTGCGTAATCAACTCCGATCCCAAGGCGGACGCGCACGTTGTTGTCGGAGCGGGTCCAGTTGGCCACGCGCTGAGTGATAATCTCCTCATTCGGGATCAGGTGTTCGATCCCGTCCCGCGTCATCACCGAGACATATCGCCCGCCCAGAGAATTTATCCGGCCATAGGTCGCGCCAACCTCGATTACGTCTCCCGGTTTGATGGATTTGTCCATCAAGATCATCATGCCGGTGAAGAGGTTCGATATGGACTTTTGGAGTCCCAGTCCGACACCCACGCCCAAGGCACCAGAGAATACGGCGAAGGCGGTGAGGTCGATGCCGACAATGCTAAGCCCCACAGTCAGAGCGATGACCACCAAGACTATTTTGAGGATTTTGGTGAGCAGGACCTGCAAGGACGGGTTGACGTTGGGCATTGCTTTGATGCGTTGCTCCAGAAGCCTGGAAGAGAGCGCTGCCAGCCAGAGCAGGATGGCGAGTGAAATCATACTTTTGATGACAAGAAGGGCCGAAACCCGGAGTTCGCCCAGAGTGAGGCCCAGGCTGTCGAGGAACGCCATGGTGGGGGCTAGCAGGTGGAGGATGTTCAGGGCGGCCACAATCCATGCGGCGACCGAGATCAGTTTTGACCAGGTTTGATCCCGAATGAGAACCGTCGTCAGCCGGATAATGATCCACGCAGTAAGGAGGCTGACGGTCACCGTGATCAGGTGATGCGGGGCTTTTGAATAACCGGCGACGAGTCCTGATATATAGAGAATAACGAGCCATGCCAGCGGGAGAGTCAGCGGAGAGAGTGTGTCCCCGGTTTTTGTAAGCCAGTCATCCGCCCCTCGCCAGTGCGTCAACCACGTTATCAAACGCAGAAATTGATTGCGCGCGAGATAGGCCATACAGAAAGCGAAAATGATGAAGAGTACCTGTCCGAGGGTACTCAGAACCAAGATTTCTATGAACAGCCAATCCGTCAATTCAAGGAGCTGTGTTTCAATAAATCTTGGATCGATCAGTTTTTGCATGGTGCCCTCCAGCCCTGTTAGAGCTCTTACCGCCTGTGCCCCTAATATTCGCTTAACGCCGTGAGAGGCTGGCAACGGCAAATTTCTCCGATATACTTTTCGTTCAATTGCCGGAGAATTGAGATGAGCAAATTACGTCATATCGCCATGCAGGTTCCCGACCTGGAAAAGGCTGCCGAATTTTACCAGTCCGTGTTTGAAATGGAGCGGGTCCATGAGGCTATTTCCCCCATCGGAAATGCAATTAGCCTGTCGGACGGTGTGATAAACCTAACCCTCCTCAATTTCCCCGATGGCACCGGCGGCATGCTTCATGACGAGGACTGGGCGGGGTTACACCATTTCGGATTTGTGGTGGAAGACAAAGCGGCTGTCGGTCAGAAAATCGAAGAATCGGGCGGCCAATATTTTATGGAACTGCCGGAGTATCCGGGGGTTGATGCGGAAACCAAATATAAAGATGTCAACGGCGTCGTTTTCGATGTGTCGGAACATAGCTGGCCTCTCGAACGTAAATCTTAGATGAAAATTCTTTCTGCAGGAGAACAGACCGTCTCGCTCGGGAGCGGCACGGCCAACGCCGCGATCTCTTTCGAAAACATGACGGCCAGCGCGGTTGCGGTGGAGGTCGAGACAAAGAAAGGGCGGTTTACGGGCCTGGGGTTTTCCTCATACGGTCGCTATGGCCATGGCGGGCTTCTGCGCGAGCGGTTTATCCCTCGGCTCAGAGCGGCGCGGGACGAGGACCTGCTTGACGGTAACGGAATTTTTGACCCCGACAAGGCCTGGGCAATCCTCATGAAGGATGAAAAAGAGGGTGGCCACGGCGAGCGATCCGGTGCTGTCGGTGTGCTCGAGATGGCCCTCTGGGATGCCTTCGCCAAATCCTTGGACATGCCGTTATGGAGCCTGCTGGCCGAGACATATGGTCACATTAACGATGCGGGTCCCGCTGCCGGCCAGTGTTCTATATATGCGAGTGGCGGGCACTATCGCGCCGGGAGCAACGACGCCCGTGACGTGGCAGAAGAAACCAAGCGATCATTTGGTGATGGCTACGCATGCTTCAAACTGAAGGTGGGCGGGGCGCCGGAAAGCGTTGACATGGCCCGCATAGACGCCGCCATCAAAGCCGCCGGAAGTCCTCATCTTCTCGCCGTGGATGCCAACGGCATGCTTGGTGGCGCGGAGAGCCCTGACCGGCTGGGTACTTTGGACGGCTATGGGCTTGGCTGGATCGAAGAACCCGTTGCGCCCCTTGATTTTATCGATTTGGCCGGGTGCGCAGATAATTTGGAGACACCCATCGCCACCGGAGAGAATATTTTCTCCCAGGCCGAGGCCGCCAACTTGCTTCTTTTTGGCGGGCTTCGAGCGGGTAAGGATAAGCTCCAAATGGACCCGCCCCTCAGTTACGGCGTGAACGAATATATGCGCATGATACAATTTTCCGAAAGTCGGGGCTGGTCGCGCCGGGACTTTCACCCCCATGCCGGTCATCAAATGGCGCTTCATATGGCGGCGGGCTTGGGACTTGGCAGCCACGAAACAGCATCCGTGCCCGGCGGGCCCTTCTCCGGAGTGGATGAGGGAACGCGGATAGAGGATGGCATCGCCATCGTGAGCGACGTGCCAGGGCTCGGGATTGAGCATAAGCCGTCTCTCGCCCGGTATTTTGACGGACTGCTCGCGGGCTAAGTCCTTACAGCGGAATCGACAAAGCGTTAAAGGTTCCGCCGGCCTGAATGAGATCAACCCGTTTCAGAAGGATTTTAAAGCTGTCACCCGAGGCGATCAGTTGATGCGTTGCTGTACCGCTCAGGCTGCTGCTGACATCATCGCGGACTTCATTGACGATGAGCTTTGAGCGGACCGTGATATCATCCGTGCCGGTTTCTACCGTGATGTTGCCCACCAGATGAACCGTGGCAGGTGACGGCGACACGGCATAGGCCCGTGGATGCGACAACCTGGCTACGCGGAGTTTCAGGAGCGGCACGTCTTCCAACAGGATGGACACTTGCCCCTGCATGTCGGTCTGATCGGAGGCAGAAGGAATCCAATAAATTCCGTCCTCTGCAAAGAGGTCGAGCCACCCGTCAAAGTCACCAAGATCTAGGAGTTCCGCTTCCTGTACCAGGAAGTGGGAGACCTGATGGTGAAGGGGTAGAGCTTCCGTCATGGTTCCTCACTCATCCAGGTGCGCCAGGCTGCGGCCTGAACGCGCAGCGGCAGTTCACTTGACGTAGTGGAGCGGAGGCCGTCCGTATCTTGCATGTCGGTACCGGCACCCCGCTGCCCGTTCAGTCGATCAATGCTTCCATTCGTCAATCCACGTTGCACGCGGCCAAAAATTTCCAGATCATCTGAAAATATCATGGATGCAGGGGAGACCAGGGTGCCCAAAAATCGGATGGCGCGATGGAATATTTCATCCGGTGCTCCTCCAAGCCGGAAACAATATCCCTCAATCACCGTTTCACTGACGGAGATTGGGTGGACAACTCTAATTTGATGAAACTGTGCATTGATATTAAGCGTGGGCCAGACGAGGTTATTAAATCGGTCCATCCCCAAAATAGCTGCCGCTTTTTCCGTACCATGGGCGACCTCGAGAGATTCCCGATAGGTGCGGGTCACGGAGTCTTCCTGTTGGGGGGCAAGGAGCCCAGATTTATAAAATCCACCCATGAAGGAATGACCCTCGGGCATGCCCGTAAGTTCGATGGCATTCCAGTCTTTGGGGGTGAGACCGTTGGAGATCATCATGCCTTTGGTTTGACCCCGATCAATGAGGGTCTCGTTCGGCACAACACCGCCGTCCGCACTTTTGGCAGACGCCACGGAAGAGTCATGAACGAAACCCGGGTGCACAATATCGTTGGCATTCTCGTGGTGTAGTTTCCAGTTGCCCGGATAGCGGACGCGCAGGCTGCCCCCGTCTATCGTAACTTTTCCCTCTGGGGCCCGGTCTACCAAATTATCGATGGCGTCGGCCATTTGACCAAGAAAAGCCGAGAGGGACGGACCGTTTTTGGCTCTGCTGGCAAAGACGAAACCACGATAGGACTCCACCCGGGGCGCTGGTGAAAGATGCAGCCTCGGGTCCGTTATGTCGAAATCGCTCGGGTAACCATCCGCGTCAGGGACCGCTTTTAAGGCACCATCCAGATCAAACCCCCAAGCGTGATACGGGCAGACAAAGGAATTGGTGCGCCCGCTTTTTGCCGCACAGAGCCGCGTGCCCCGATGCGTACAGGCATTCCTCAGGACCTTCAGACCGCCGTCTTTTTGCCGAACGAGCAGGACTTCATCGACACCCATCCAGGTGCGCCAAAATTCTCCCGGATTTGGCACCTGACTCTCATGACCCACAAAAATCCAAGCTCGCCGGAAGATACGCTCCATCTCGGCCTCGAAGATGATTGGGTCCGTATAGGCGCGGGAGGCCATGCCGCCCGGTTCAGAGATTGCCGCGATGTCATTCAAAGTAAGCATTGAGGGAGTATGAAATTCACATTCCTGACGGTCAATCACTGAAGGCGTATAGGCTTTTCAAATGGTGACGGTCCCTGAACCATGCATCGCCTGGACCTTTCCGAATGACCCGTGAACTGGCATGCTCCTCTCATGAACGAAAGCACACATATCGCGATCCCTCGCACCGAATCTACCCGCCTGCTAACAGGCCGCGGGCGCTTTATTCACACGGTTAGTTTACCCCGGATGTTGCATGTGGCTTTTGTGCGCAGTCCGGTTGCGCATGGACGTTTTCACCGGATAGATACATCGGGCGCGGTTGGGATGCCGGGCGTTGAAGCCGTTCTGACAGCGGAGGATGTTGGTACCCTAATCGCGGATATTCCAGTCACCAAACTCGACATCATGCCGCATCACGTATCGCCGGCCCAGCTCCCGCTTGCAGATGGCCTGGTGCGGTTCCAGGGGGAACCGGTGGCGCTGGTTGCGGCGCAAACANTCGATCAAGCCGAGGATGCCGTNTCCGCTTTTTCCGTGACCTATGATGAACTAGCAGTCTCTGAGGACGATACCCCTGCCAGCACCGTCGAAATTGGGACCGAGTTTTCAAATTCAGGCGATCATANTTCACTCGAGGCTTCTTTCTCTTTTGCTCGGCAAGCCGGTGTGACGCTCGAACCGCGGGGCATTGTTGCAGCCTACGACCCCTCAGAGAACCGGCTCGAAATATGGATGTCNCATCAATCACCCCAGTTGGTGCAGACGCTATTCGCGAAATTGCTTGGTATGCCGGAAAACCGGATCTGCGTGCGGACAGGGGATGTTGGCGGGGGGTTTGGCGTAAAGCTGCATGTCTATGCGGATGAGATGGCGGCTGTACTTGCCAGCCGAGCGCTGGGGCGCCCTGTGAAATACATCGCTACTCGATCGGAGGCATTTCAGTCAGACGCACAGGCGCGCGAGTTTGATGTTTCCGCCGCCATCCATTTAGCGGCTGATGGAACGCTGGCGGGGATGACCGGAGAATTCGAGAACCCCATTGGGGCTTATTCCATTTATCCCCGGTCCTCNGTGGGGGACTCGATCCAGGCGGCGACGCAACTGGGGGCTCCTTATAAGTTGGATGGGCTAAAAACCTCGGCGCGGACCTTGTGGCGGAATAAGCCCCCGTCCGGTGCGATTCGTGGCGTTGGCCAGCCCATCCCGTGTGTTGTGACGGAACAGCTGATGGACATGGCGGCCCGACGCCTTGGGGAGGATCCGGTGGCCTTCCGCCGCAAGAATTATCTAGACGCTGGCAGTTTTCCGCTAACAACGCTCGGCGGTATCTATATGGACAGGCTCTCTCTGACCGAATGCTTGGATNCGCTGACGGAAANGATGGACTACGAGGCCCTGCGTGCCGGCCAGCAGAGGCTTCGGGAGCAGGGCGTTTGGCGTGGTATCGGCGTGATAACATTTATTGAGCAAACAGCTGTGGGACCGGGTCTTTACGGTGCGGCAGGCGTGCCTGCAACGTCTGTGGAAGAGTGCCGTATTAGGCTGGAGGCAGACGGAGGCATCCGTGTTGAAACAGGAGCGACGGATCAGGGACAAGGAACTCTCACTGGGATTCGCCAAATTGTTGCCTCAGAATTGGGTCTGGATACCGATGCCGTGGACGTTGTGTCCGCCGATAGCAGCGGAGCCCGTGGCGGAGGGGCCTGGGCATCACGGGGCCTGTCGCTGGCCGGCGAAGCGTCTCTCTTGGCAGCAGAAGCTTTGCGGATGAACATTCTCGAAATCGCCGGGGAGCTTTTCCAAGCGTCGCCGCTGGATTTAAAGCTCGAGAAGGGCTTCATCAGAGGTGCTGGGAGGGAAGACATGACACTGGCGGATTTTGCAAAAATTGGCTGGTTCAAACCTTATGACCTCCCCACCGGAAGCACGGATAAGCTGGCTGTGAGCCGGAGCTACACCCTGGAAGGTCGTCCGCACCTTGTTACCAATGGCGTGATGGGATGTCTTGTGGAGGTTGACCCAGAGACCGGGTCGATTGATGTGCTTCGTCATTGGGTCGTGGAAGATTGCGGAACTATTATTAACCGGGCTCTGGTGGACGGCCAGATTATGGGCGGTGCAGCCCAAGGTATCGGCCAGGTGCTCGGGGAGGACCTTCGGTACGATGAGAACGGGCAGCTGCTCAGCGGAACCTTTATGGATTACGTGGTGCCGCGTGCTGACAACATCCCGCCAATGGAAATCCAACACGTGACTACCCCCCAAGCGGGAACTAAGTTGGGGGCAAAGGGGGTCGGGGAAGCTGGAACCGTCGGAGGTCCGGCATCTGTGTGGAGTGCTGTCAATGATGCCATTGCGCATACCGGTGCACATATGACGACCTCTCCGTTGTCAGCAGAGAGGGTTTTTCGTGCCATCCAGGCAGCGCAGGTGGGGTTGCGGGGATAAGACTTGGCTAGTCGAACAGTGACTGCATGTCCTGCGCCGTGCTTGGCAACCACGTGGCGATGTCGGGGAAAATCACAATGAGCGCGATGAGAAAGACTTGCGCGATAACGAAGGGCAGGACGCCCTTGTAGATATCGGCGAGAGCGACCTCTTGGGCCATCCCTTTAATAATGAACACATTCATGCCAACCGGCGGTGTGATCAGCCCGAGTTCAACGACCATGACCACAATGATGCCGAACCAAACCGGATCCATGCCCAATTGTTGTATAACGGGGAAAAAAATCGGGATCGTCAGCAGGATCATGGCCAGAGAGTCCAGTGCGCACCCCATCACCAAATAAATCAACAGAATGATGATCAGAATTGCTGTGCTGGACAGGGCGAGACCGCCAATCCAGTCACCAACGGCGTCAGGCACCGCGCTGAGAACAAGGAAATTATTAAGTAAGATGGCGCCAATGAGGATCGTNAAGATCATCGCCGATGTACGCACCGTTTCCATCAGACAGTTCACGAACACTGACCAGGTCATTTGCCTGCCGATGAGGGCGAGAACAAGGGCACCGGAGGCCCCGATGCCGGCGGCCTCTTCTGGAGAGAAGATCCCAAGATATATACCGCCAATGACCAGCAAGAATAGAACGACCGTGCCCCACACATCGCCAAACGCACCAAATTTCTGACGCAGGGTTGTTTTCAACCCTCGGGGGCCCATTTCCGGGAAAATGCGGGTCATAATAGAAATGGTGGCCATGAAGAAGATAACAGTCAGGATGCCGGGCAGAAACCCAGCGAGAAATAAATCTCCGATATTGGTCTCAGTCAGTATGCCATAAAGCACCAAGATGACGCTGGGCGGGATCAGGATGCCAACTGTGCCGCCAGCGGCGATGGCGCCAGTGGAAAGCTGATCATTATAATTGAACTTTTTCATTTCTGGCAAAGCAACTTGCGTCATGGTGGCAGCCGTTGCCAGACTTGATCCGCATACAGCTGCAAACGCTCCGCAGCCGGCAATGGTTGCTAGGCCAAGGCCTCCGCGCCGATACCCGAGCCAGGTGTTGCATGCGCGGAAAAGCCCTTCACTCAGCCCGGAATTACTGGCGAAGTAGCCCATAAGAATAAACAGAGGCACCACGCTGAGGTTAAACGTGATCGTCGTCTCATAGGCAGTTTGGCCCAGCAGCGATAGCGCTGCATCTACATCAATCAGGAAGGTGCTGCCGATAAAGCCTGTTACGGCCATGGCAAACCCAATTGGGAGCCCGATAGCCAGTAATGCGAACATGGCAAGCATCACGATGATGGCGAGGGTGATCGGATCCATGCTTTTTATTCGCTAGCCTGAGAGGTTGTGACATANGTTGATGCATCTTGCAGGCCAAATGCCACTCGTGAACTGGTCATAAGATGTAACCCGAGGGAGGTCACCATCAAAATGCTGGCAAACGCCATGATGAAAGCCCACGGCCAAAGACTGACCTCCCAAATTTGCGTGGTCTCATTGTTGATCAGTCTAGAATGAGCTTGGATAAAAAGCTGCCAGCTGATGAGGACGGTTATAAAAAGGCCCACCAAACCGGTAACGAAATCAAGGATAGCCTGTGTCCTTGGTTTGAAATTAATAATCAGGATGTCCACGCGGATATGGCCCCTGAGAAAGGTTGTGTATCCAACCCCCAAATAAATCATAATGCCCATGATCAGCTCAGTGACTTCAACCGAACCGGAAATGGGGTGATTAAAGGCCCGACCAATGACGTCAAATAACGTCAGGAGCATCATGACGGCTAGCCCGACAGAGCCTGCCCGAGCGAGCCANAATGTGACCCGCTCGCTCAGGTTTACAAACGCACTTTGCGACTTTTTAGACATGGGAATTGAAAGTCTATCTTCAGCCGCCCATGTGTTTACGAAGGCTGTCTACTAATGCCTTGCCATCCTGCCCTTCGTCGTTAGCTTTCTTGATCCAATTTTCGGTTATCACGGAAATTGCTTTGGCCCATTTAGCTTTTTCAGCGTCTGAAATGACGTTTATTACGTTGCCATTTTTGATACCGGCTTTTTTGCCAACTTTATCAGCGGCATCCCAACCGGCACCGATTAATTTTGCGCCTGCTGCACCAGTGGCTTGATCCACCCAGCGCTTTTCTTGTGCGGTTAAACTGTTCCATTTTTTGCCACTCATTGCGACCATAAACGGTGTTGTATAAAGACCACCAGGGACTTCCAGGTGATATTTGACCAGTTTAGCCAGTTTGAAGCCGTGAACCGCCTCATAAGGGAAGAAAGCGGCATCAGTCGTTCCGCGCTGCAGGCTCTCGTGCGCCTTCGTTGCTGACATGGCGACCGGTACGGCGCCAAGGCTTTTTGCGATTAAGACACCTCCGCCACCAACACGTATTTTTACGCCTTTGATATCATCGAGAGATTTTATCTCTTTCTTACTGTGCAGCATGCCCGGACCGTGGACGAAAGCGGACAGCAGTTTTGCCCCTTTGAATTCTTTTTTATCAAAGCCGTTTCCCACATACCATTTGTGGAAGCCTTCGCTGCCAGTGGCGGCATTCTTCGTGGCAAAGGGGATTTCAGCCATCCTGTAAAAAACGAACCGGCCTGGTGTATAAGCTGCAACGTGCATGACCATGTCCCGAACGCCGTTGACCGCAAGGTCAAATTGTCCCGGCGGTTTGGCAAGCGCACCCTTGTCGATAGTGACTTTGATTTTGCCGCCGCTTGCCGCTTCGATCGAATCTGAAAACTTACGTGCTGTCGAAGTCCAGTGATGAACCGGCGGCAACCAATTGGCGAATTTGAGAGTGGTCTCCGCGCTGGCGGGCGCTGCTGCGAAGGACGATCCGACCGCGAGCGCGCCGGAAATTATAAAACCTTTAGCAATATACGACATGCAAAATCTCCTTTTGTGTTAAGCCTCTTGGCGGTTCTCCCGCCAACACCATTATCTTACTCTTACGACCAGAAGTAAGAATTTCCCGTTACCATAGCAACGTGTACCTGATCACGCCATCTGTTCTTTCAGTCATCTTATAAAAAATCGACATCAGCATTTAGGGACCTGAATACGCGTGAGGGGAACACTAATCTCCTTGGCGTTTAGCCAGCCACAATTGTTCGTTTACGTTTTTTTTCTGGCGGAGGTGATGCGGCTACTGCTTCAAATGGTTTGGTTTCCTGTTCAGGTTTTCGCGAGGTATCGTATTTCTGGAGAGCGCCGCGAGGCCCTATTCCGGATGACTGGTTCCCGATGTACGGATGCCAAGCATGTCGGATAAACATATATTTGAATAACTGAAAAAACAGGACTGTTACATTTTTGTTATTTTTTTAATCGTGGAAGAGGATGTCTACCTTGTGGTACTTGCGGTGAAAAGGGGTGCCTGGGACTTCGTCGAGAAACCTCTCGAAACCCAAATTTTACTCGACTTGGCTCAGAGAGCCATCAGAACAGACCAGCAGTCTAACAGCGTATGCCTTTGAGGTAATAATACCAGGTCGCGGGTGGGCTTACTCATCTCTCGGGAGAGATAGGTGCTCCAGGGCGTGGTCGATCTCGGGTCCAAAAAAATCATAGCCGGTAACCTGAGCCTCAGCAAAAAATCAATAAACTCCAGCAGGCAAAGATTATGGAAAAAATGCAAGCGGGATTTTTGGCGGATCTCATCAAAATGCTCACCTCTCTGGAAGGGTCTGATGAGGACTGAGAGGGTGCCGGCTGGAGTGCGGGGCTGATTACGGTTGTTGGCTGCCGGGCGGTTGGGTTTTCATTCCGCCGTCCCATCTTTTCTCAAACTCACATTTGATATGAAATTGATCCAGAACGCGACCTACAATATGATTCACTATATCGTCGATATTCTCGGGATAATTATAAAATGCCGGCACTGGAGGCATGATGGTTACCCCCATCCGCGATAACTTAAGCATATTCTCGAGGTGAATGTCGTTGAGGGGAGTTTCCCGGACGACCAGAACGAGAGGGCGACGTTCCTTCAGAATAACGTCTGCAGCTCGGTGGACGAGGTGCTCCCCCAGCCCGTTCGCGATTGCGGCCAGCGATTTAACGGAGCAGGGTAGAATCACCATGCCATCTGTTATAAAGGACCCAGAAGAGACCTTGGCCCCCATTTCTCCCGGTGCGTAGTATACGTCCGCTAGGCCTTTCAAATCGTCTAGTTTGAGCGTCGTCTCGTGTTCAAGGGTCTGGTGGGCCCATTTGCTGAATACAAGATGGCTTGTCACATCGGTGTCGCGCAGTGCTTCTAGTAACCGAACACCGAAAATTGCGCCGCTTGCTCCTGTCATGCCGACGATTAGATTTTTGTTAGACATTCGACGTGAGCCTCAATCTGAGCATTGAAAACTGATGTCCAGCATGTCGGGCTTTTCCCGCCTACCAAACACCCAAGAAGACGGGGCGTTTGGCCTGGCGGGCCAGGGATCTCTCTGACCGAGCGCGCATATACGCCTCATCCCGGGTAATTCGAGTGCGCCGATGGCGCAGGGACTCAAACATCATATCTTTCATCTCTTGGCGGACATGTTCATGAGCAGGATCGTCTCCTAAATCATTGAGTTCGTGAGGGTCATTTTTTAGATCAAACAACTGTGGTCGAAAGGATTCGAAAAACACATATTTCCATTCTGTTGTGCGGATCATCGTTGCCCGCGCATCGTGGCTTGTCTCAATGTCCATTTCCCAAAATGCCGTGCGGGCGCCAAATTCAGACTCACTGACCACGTAGGATCGCCAATCGTCCGGTTGTTCATCGTGCAGGACCGGCAAGAGAGATCGTCCTTCCAGGATGTGGTAGGGCGGTTCAGCGCCAGCGGTTTCAATGAATGTTGGCACGACATCGAGGGATTCAACTAGCCGCTGATCAACAGTACCCCGGGTGGCATCTGATTCTGGACTGGGATCATAAACAATGAAGGGAATGCGGACGCTTTCCTCATGGAACTGCTCTTTTTCACCAAGCCAGTGATCGCCAAGATAGTCGCCGTGGTCGCTCGTAAAGACGATCAGGGTGTCGTCCATCCGGCCCTGTTTTTCCAGAAACTGAAACAGCCGCCCAAGGTGATCATCAATTTGTTTGATCAGTCCCATGTAGGCCGGGATCACGCGTTCTCGAACCTCATCCCGGGAGAACGATTCACTGTCCTCTCGTTGCATGCATAGCTGCATCACGGGATGAGGGTTTTCGCGCTCTCTCGGGGAGCGATTGACGGGCTTAATATCGTTGTGGCCGAACATGTTATGGTATGGCTCCGGGGCAATATACGGCCAATGTGGTTTGATGTAGGAAAGATGCAGGCACCAAGGCTGATCGCCGGTTTCCCGGATAAAGTCCATTGCCCGATTGGTCATATATGCGGTCTCGGAATGCTCTTCTTTCACCCGTGCAGGGAGGTGCGAATGTCGCAAGTACCAGCCAGAGAGAATTTCACCATTTGGCCCCTCTGCCGAATTGGCGAAATCGTGCCATCCATTTTCACTATTATAACCTTGTTGTTTTAAAAACCGGTTGTAAGCAAGGTCCGGCGGTGGAAAGGCGTCGTTGCCCCACAACCCGTCGTCCCTTTCATAGGGTTCGAACCCGCATTCGCTGAGATGGATACCCAAATCCGAGTTGGGATCAATGCCCATCCGCTCCATGCCCTCCTGGTCTGCGACCATATGGGTCTTACCCACCAGGGCGACCCGGTAGCCCAGCGGTTTTAGGTAATCGCCGATGGTCCGCTCATTTACGTTGAGGGGCACCCCGTTCCAGGTCGCGCCATTCGAAAAGGCATATCGGCCGGTGTAAAAATTCATCCGCGACCCGCCGCAAATTGGGGCTTGGCAAAAAGTGTTGGGAAATAGCACGCCTTTTTCAGCCAGACTGTCGATATTGGGTGTCTCGAGGCGGCCATGTCCCGCGCAGGATAAATAATCGGCTCGCAATTGGTCGCACATGATGAAAAGAATATTTTTAGCTTTGGCCATTTGTTAACTAACTCACTACTTTAACTAATTTCGTTGGAATGTTTTTTTACCTCTTGAGCCCGCAGGAGCAAAGCCAGTTGAGGTAAAAAAGCACTTATACCTTTTTCAAAGGCTTGCCCCGCTGCTTAAGAAGGGAAATTTTAACGTTGCCATCCCACCTAAAATAGCCCGTAAAGACAAATTGTCATCCGATGCGACCGCATGACTATACGCTACGCGTTCCCCCGGCGCTCTCGCCAAAGCCCTAGTTTTTCCTGAACCACTTTGTCCGAGAAACAGAACACCACTGATTCTTCAATAGTTTCAAAATAATGGGGGTACCAACACGGAACGACAAATACGTCCTGCCCTGCCCAATTGTAAGTGACGGCATTACTGCCCTCACCAATGGTCACTGTACCTGCACCTTCCACTGGCGTGTAAATGAGACTTTCAGTGCTTTGGTAGCTCTCGGATTTAAAGCCTTTTGGCAGCAGTTGCAAAAACGTCGAAATCGTTGGCATGGCGGGCCCACCAGACGTTGGATCGATGTATTCAAGCTTGAGACCGTGATAGGGATCCAGGTCCGTGGACTTGGAGAGCTTGTCGAGAGTCTCCCGGGAGCGGTCGTATGGGTAGGAAAAAATTGGCGAGTTTAAACCCTCTGGCATCACACCAACGGGCCGCATGTTGTTGCCATACCGGCTCAGGCTATCTCCTGGCGGCGGACCTTCCGGGAATTGGTCATCCGGATAATGCTCCACAAATATTGAGCCGATGACGCGCACGAGTGGAATATCCAGACCATCGAGCCAAACCACGGGTTCCGTTCCCTCGTGGCCATGGTCATGCCACGTCCAAGACGGTGTGATAACAAAGTCACCCGGTTCCATATATGTTTTTTCGCCGTTCACCGCGGTAAACGCACCAGAACCTTCAATTATAAAACGTAACGCCGCGGGGGAATGCCTGTGCGCCGGCGCGACTTCACCAGGCATGATGAGCTGCAGGCCACCATAGAGGGATTCCGTGATCGAACAGTTGCCCGGCAAGCCGGGGTTCTCAAGCATGAGGACCCGACGTTCAGCTTCTGCCGCGGATATGACATCTGCCGATTCCAGCAAAAGCGTCCTCAGCTCACTATAGTCCCAGAGGTGCGGAACGGATTTCACCTTGGGTTCAGGGGTCAGGAGGTGGTTCAGGTTCTCCCACAGCGGCGCCATGCTATGCGTTTGAAGCTGAGCATAGTATTCCGACCGTTCAGCTGTTACTTCTTTTTTGTCTGTTGTGCTGTCCATCATGCGTCTCCCCATAATAGTCGAGTTGGCTTATTTGACGCATTGTCCCCTGATAGGCCGACAGATCAAGACATTATGGATTGGGTCTTGTATTGAAACTCCATCAGTTTCGGCCAAATGCAATAAGGCTCGTTGACTGCCAGTGATTGACCTACAGATGCTCAAGGCAGAAAGTCATTCTAAATTTATGAGGAATGCTCGTGTCGTCCTTCTCCAATCAGTCCACATCGCAAGAACCGTCGCCCACCGGAAATTCCTGGCGCCGGGTTTTTACCGGCAAACTCGCACTCTACACAATTGTACTCAACCTGGCAGTTGGTCTGTTTGCACTTGATACGCTCGTGGTGACCACGGTAATGCCCTCTGTGGTGGGTGATATTGGCGGCGCTGAATATTACTCCTGGACCATTATGCTCTACATGGTGGGGTCTATTGTGGGAGCGGCCAGTGCAGGCCCGGTAAAAGATTTGTTGGGCCGCCGCAAAGGCTATGCCTATGCGGGTTTACTTTTCGTTATCGGAAACTTGGGCGTCAGTCTCGCACCGAATATGCCCATCTTGGTGACGTGGCGTCTTTTAGAAGGGCTCGGAGCCGGCCTTATGATCGCACAATCTTACGGCATGGTCGGGGACTTTTATCCGCGAGAACTGCGCGTCCGTATACTGTCCGTCATATCCACGACCTGGGGTGTTGCGACCGTTATTGGCCCGGCCTACGGCGGGCTGTTTGCTGAACTGGGTATCTGGCGTGCGGCA
>NHHQ01000050.1 GCA_002170915.1 Rhodospirillaceae bacterium TMED167
GACCGGTCCTACCGACCGGTAGAAGAACGTGTCCAACATTATAAAGAATTCGTGGAGCCCCTTCCGGAGAAGGAGCTTGCCCGGCAAGGGGCTCGGTGTATGGATTGTGGCATCCCTTACTGCCATCAGGGCTGCCCGGTAAACAATATCATCCCTGATTGGAACGACCTTGTGTACAAGGGAGACTTTAAAAAGGCCATTGAGGTTCTTCACTCCACCAATAACTTTCCTGAATTTACCGGACGGATATGTCCGGCGCCATGTATGGAGTCCTGCACACTCAACATAGACGATGCGCCCGTTGCCATCAAAACGATCGAATGCGCCATCGTTGACCGGGCATGGGAAGAGGGCTGGGTTCATCCAGAGGTGAACGCTGAAAAAACCGGAAAATCAATCGCTGTCATTGGATCGGGGCCGGCCGGCATGGCCTGTGCGCAACAATTGGCAAGAGCGGGCCATTCAGTGACCCTTTTCGAAAAGAACGATAAAATCGGTGGCCTTTTGCGCTTTGGAATCCCCGACTTCAAAATGGAAAAGCACCTGATCGACCGCCGGGTTGAGCAAATGGAAGCTGAAGGGGTTGCCATGAAGACCGGTGTCAATGTGGGGCCGGACATCACCATGGAAGAACTGCAAAGCAGCTATGATGCTGTTGTCCTGTCCGGCGGATCAGAGACACCGAGAGATCTTCCCGTTCCGGGCCGGGAAGCAAACGGGATCCACTTTGCCATGGACTTTCTCACGCAGCAAAACCGCAGGAATTCTGGTGAGTGTTTAACAGACAATCAAGAAATACTTGCCACTGATAAACATGTCATTGTAATCGGCGGCGGGGATACGGGCTCAGACTGCGTCGGCACCTCGTTTAGGCACGGTGCAAAAAGCGTCACCCAGTTGGAAATCATGCCGCAACCACCGGCCAAAGTCGACAAAGCGGTGACGTGGCCTAATTGGCCTTTAAAGCTCCGGACCTCGTCCAGCCATGACGAAGGCGCTGAGCGCGACTGGGCCATTACGACAACGGAAGCGGCCGTGGAAGACGGCAAGATCACCGCTCTTAAGACCAAACGGGTGAGATGGGAAAAAGCGAGAGACGGCCGCATGACGCTGGCAGAGGTGGACGGGTCGGAGGAAAGTATCCAAGCGGACCTGGTGCTACTTGCCATGGGCTTCATTCATCCGGTTCACGAGGGCATGGTCGAGAATTGTGGCGTTGAATTAGATCCACGCGGCAATGTCAAAGCGGATACGTCAGATTACCAGACATCCGTGCCCGGCGTCTTTACGGCGGGAGATATGCGCCGGGGTCAATCCTTGGTCGTGTGGGCCATCCGGGAGGGCCGTCAATGCGCCCGGTCCGTCGACGAATATCTCATGGGACAGTCCCTGCTTCCCAATTAATTCCTCACCCGCCCCTGGCTTACACCCCAGCCTTTTACTTGGTTGCCTCTCATGGCTTGCGCCCCCGGGCTCTAGCCTGACCCCGCCCCGCTGCCGTCACTATGGTTGTGAACCTGGTGAGTAGCACGCGGGATTAGTATTAACGGATTTCATCAACGATTTTGATAAAATACTTCTATTAGACGGATGAGTTTTGCACATTTTTTGATTTTATCCCCCAAAGAAAGTGACGNTTCGAAGTTATTCTTCGATTCAAATATTCTACATTTTCACCAATGAAATTAAATAGTTAGGATGGACTATTGAATTCGACTATGGGCGCCTTCCCGACACAAGCTTTTGTCCGTAGCGGGGCGTGAAAGTCAGAAACAGAAGTACCCACAAGACACAAACGTTTACCCAACATCCGAAACATATATGGATTAGTGTTTTATTGTTTTGCTTAATTCTTAAAATCCCCAAGTACACCTCGTGACACCCAAAAACAGACCACTAAGGTGATGGTTTTAAACCATCGTTTCGCAAATGACATTTATGCCGCAATATATCAAAGCTAATTATGGCAAATTCATCCTGGCTAAGATCAGCATATCGGCTGAACGGAACAGCCCGTCTGCGGTTATTTTACCCGGCAATCCCGTCGAAAATAGGGCTGTTGTGAGCTTCGCGGAAATGTTGACCGATCACGGTTTTGCGTGCTGCCTGCCATCCACTGAGGTCGATGTTCAAGATGCAAACAAGAACTCCTCCCGAAGCATCAGCCACCGCACAAATTCATGGAATCTTGGAGAACTTGATCACGCGATGCGACATATGAGGTCAGCGCCGGGCTCCAATGGGAAGATTGCCGTGATTGGTTTTGGAGAGGGTGGCCGACAGGCCTATCTTGCGGCCTGCCGATTAAATCCTGAGGCCGCCATCATCTACCACGGCATAGGCATTGACGCCTTTCTGGAAGAAGGTCGGCATATCGACTGCCAAACAATTTTTCACGCGGGTAAGGACGATCCACATATGATGGGCGAAAAAGATCGGAGAATACACGCGGCTCTCATCGGAAAATTCAACATCGCCATTTATAAGTATGATGCTGGAGAGGCTTTTACGAACGAGGATGACCCTTTAAATTACGTTCTAGAGGCTGCCAGGCTGGCACATAAACGAACGCTTGATGTCCTTTGCCAGCTGACATAACTGCGGCGAACAAAAATTGAATGAGGAATAGCGTCATGACAGGATCACTCGATGGTATCAAGGTATTCGATTTAACCCGTGTGTTAGCAGGCCCCAGTTGCGTGCAGATATTGGGAGATCTTGGTGCAGATGTGATCAAGGTCGAGCGGCCCGGCGCTGGCGATGATACTCGCAAGTTTGGCCCGCCATTTCTCAAAGACAAGGATGGGAATGAAACTAGTGAGTCGGGTTATTATCTCGCCGCCAACCGAAACAAACGATCCCTAACCCTTGACCTCACGAGCGAGGAAGGACAGGCTCTTGCAAGGCGTATGATTGCAAAATGCGACGTGCTGGTGGAGAACTTCAAAGTCGGTAATCTGGCCAAATATGGTCTCTCCTACAACGATCTCAAGGATGATTTTCCGGACCTTGTCTATTGCTCCATCACCGGTTTTGGGCAAACGGGCCCCCTTGCGGAACAACCGGGATATGATTTCATGGCCCAGGGGATGGGGGGCTTAATGAGCATTACAGGTCCCAAGGACGGAGAACCGCACCGAGTGGGCGTGCCCATTGCTGATCTCACCGCAGGTCTCTGGGCAGCGATCGCAATCAATGCAGCGCTTCGTCACCAGGCGGTCACGGGCCNGGGTCAACACCTGGACATATCCCTTTTGGATACCCAGGTGGCTACCCTATCCATCCAAGGCNTGAACTATCTTTCCTCGGGGGAAACACCTGAACTTTTAGGCAACGCACATCCGAATATCGTCCCCTACCAGGTTTTTCCCACTACNGACGGCAACATTATTGTCGCAGTGGGAAACGATGCTCAGTTCGAACGCTTCGCCGGCTTTATCGGTGCGCCAGAATTAGCCGAGAATAAAGAATTCGCCACAAACGAACATCGCGTCCGAAATCGGGAAAAGCTCACCCTCATCCTTAACGCCATCATGGCACAGAAGACATCCCAGTATTGGCTGGAGGGGNTAGAAAGCATCAAGGTCAGCTGCGGTCCGATCAACCGGATTGATCAAGTCTTTGAAAATGAACAGGTGCTGGCGAGAGACATGAAAATCCAAATGAACCACCCGCTATCAGACGAGCCGGTAGACTTGATTGGCAATCCCATCAAAATGTCTGGGACACCGGCAACCTATCGCCATCCACCNCCTGTTATGGGCGAACACACAGATAACGTCCTCAGCGACCTGCTGGGCCTCTCTGACGACGATCTCGCGAGTCTTAAGGAGAGAGGTGTGATTTGACGCAGAGACCAAAGCATAAGACTTAGTCTCCTGTCCTACCGGGCGCGTTATTATTTTTTCTCCTGGGGCCCAGCGTTATTTTCTGCCGCTGTCTTTTTTGACGGCTTCCAGGACATCATCCTGCTTGCGGCTCAAGTAACGAAACTTGTGGGCCGGCAATTCATAAACCCAGTTTTGGGTTATCTCGTTTATCCGGGCCGCTTCTTTTTTAATGTTGCCCGNAGCTCCAGGGGCCGCCGCCGCATTAAACCGGCCCCAAAATTTAGTATATTTATCCTCAAAAGACTCGACGGTTACCAGCAGGCCGTCAAAGGTCCGAAGAGTGGTCTTAATCGTCTTATCTTTTGGGAACAGAATTTCACCCGCAGCACGCACATCTTCGAGTTCCAGGTTGTCCAGGGCGTCCCCCATGTTGTCGATGTCAGATTGATACTCAACCTTCCGATCAGCCGGCATATTTTGGATGAGGAATTTCTTAGCAGCCTGGTTCTCGCGATTTACATCCATCAAATGACCGTCGGGATGCACAACATTTACTGCTGAGATACGCTTATTGGCGATATCNAGAAACTGGGGCGTGACCCAATCCTTCACGGCCACCGGGACCCGCAACCGGCCCTCCGCCAGCCAGGACTGAGAGTCGCCTGGTTTCCGGATATAACGCCCCACATCCGAGGCTCCNGCAATCTGATCTGTTTCTCTGCCAACGATCAGGGAGGCAAGGACGGCACCGTCCTTCCCTTTAACTGTGAGAAGGCGGGATTTTGCGTCTTTCTCCGTCACGTCTTCGACACTGAGTTTGGCATAGAGGGCCTTTTTCTCCGTCTTCCCCTCTTTGAGGCGAAGTTCCGACAAGCCAACCAAAACGTCCCGCACGGCTTCCNTGGAGGCTGTATAGGCACTTCGGTCTGCAANCACCCAGGTANCCCCTGCGCGCTTTATCGTCAGGGTCTTATCCTTATCNTGTACCGNAATCTCACCNATGTCCTCGAACTGNCCAGANAGCCCTGCAAACACNNTCTCTTNGGCAANNCCGCTNGTGGCAGCGCCATACCGCGCACTNATGGAAACCCCGGCCGCGATCACCACAACAGCGGTNACCCCCGCNAATCCTAGGAATGTTTTTGGGCTCATTGCCGGATACCTCNCTNTATGCCCNNNNTTAACCCTGNATCTGNGGCTGGCTNTAACGCCGCCGCCGGATNAANGCCATGACNATTGCGATGACNGCGACAANAACNGGTACCGTCCANATNTTCAATATCTTCAGGACCGTNTCCAGTTCCTCNATNTCTTTNCGGAGATTGTGCTGNACCTCGCGNAACTGCTTACGAACNTCNAGCATNTCACTCCGGAANTTTTGGAANGCTTTGGTCTGTTCCGTCGTTAGAACNGGTGCTTTNGCNCCGGGCTTTTCTTCCANATTCAGNCCGCTCAGCTTTTTCTGNAGATCTTTNAGTTTTGCGGTCAGNTGTTGCTCNGTTGANCGNTATTTTTCTTCAGCGGCGGTCGCCAAGTCCCGGATCCGATAGAAGGGCCGCACCGATAATCCCCGGCTCCGGAGGCTAATTAGATCCTGGCTGCCGGCTAAATTATCCAAGGAATTCACCAAAAAATCCGCATTGTTGGACACGGGAACTTGAATGTTTTGGCCGAAAAAGTCCTGCTGACGAACCCAAAATCGGGAAGTCAGAAGATCCGTATCTGCAAAGACAATGATGTTAAGATCGGATTTAGACTGATTGATGTGAGGCGGCAGCGATTTTTGATTCTTGTCCCCATTCCGTTTTTTGTCGTCCTTCTTTTCCGACGGCGGCGGGCCCTCTGGATAGGCACTCTTCACTGGACCGGAGAAGCGGGCCGCGATGGTGTAGGACCTGTTATCAGATTTATACTGGTTGAGGATTTTCTGCGGGTCGATTTCTCCCCGCACCAATTGGGCATCGATGTGCTGCGCCTGCGTACTCGTCGTGACGAGCGGTGTCATTTTAAGCTTTGACCCTTTAGCCAATGCCAAATGGCCTGCGCTCGCAACTTGAAGCGTGTTTAATTGCGCCGTCACAACATCGTCCTGGTTCAACCGACGCCCCTGAAACACATTGTAAGACAAATAATCCGCGATAACGTCCCGGCCTTGTACTTGCGCGCTGACACGCACTGCCGCCGTCCGGTCGCCCACGAATTTATCTGGCTCAAAGTCGATTCCCCAAGTCTTAAACAGCTTCTCAAGATCGGACGATCCAGCACCGGGAGGCGCTTGCGGTGTCATCCGCGCGGACTCATTTTGAGGATCCAGGAAAGCCAATACCCGGCCACCCCGCATGACAAACTGATCGATTGCATAGGCGAAGTTTTCCCGATTGACCCGTGGATGGATGATCAAAAGAACATCAATGCCGTCTGGGATTTGATTGACTTCGCTGCCAATGCTTTGCACTTCAAAGAACTGAGTGATCTGGGCCATGATCGGCCAGGGCTTGTATTGGAGCAATGGATCGGCTTCCAGAAGTAGACCCGTGATCAGCCCGATTTTCTTTTTCTTGGGCGACGCAAGTTCAAATACTAGACGGGTCAGGTCATATTCTAAAAATTGTTCCCGCTGGGGGTTAAAAAATGTGATGGTTTTCCGGTCATCGATGGCATTATTGGCCGCTAAGCCGAAATACCCCATCTCTGCTGACTGATCGAGCGGGATCCCCTGTATGCCCATTTTAACGGCCTCATCTTCCTCAATGGAAAACGGTTCCGGATTGATGATTTTCACCTTAACCTTCCCGTCGGAGACAAGGGCGATCTGCTCAAGCATTTCTTGAACGCGCTTGGAATAATTACCATGCAGCGGGCTGATTTCCCCAAATTTATTAGAATAATAAAACCGGAACGTCAGCGGTTCATCGATGGTCTTCAGGATTGCCTTCGTGCCGCCTGACAGCGTAAATAGCTTGTCCTGTGTCAAGTCCAACTGGGCTGTTTTGATCTCACCAGTCGCCAAAATATTTAAAAAAAAGAAAAATATGGCGGCGATCACCATTCCGGCGATTGCCAGCTTTTTTCGATCCATGCCTAATAATCCGTTCATGGCACTGTCCTCAAGATCCTCTGGTTAAATCAATAACGGCTGCATTGGCGTAAAGGAACACACCGATGATGGAGCCAAAATAAATGAGATCCCTAAGGTCGATCACCCCCCGGACGATGCCGTTGAAATGGGTCAGAAAGCTCATGGATTGAATGGCATCCAGAACAAACAACGGTGCCCAGGGCTGGAAGAATGCCTGGACGATCTCAACGCCACTCATAAGGAAGATAAAACACACGACAGCAGCGAGGATAAACGCGATCACCTGGTTCTTAGTAAAGGCCGAGATACAGGATCCGATGGCAAGGTAACCGCCTGCCATCACAAGGCTGCCAATATAACTGGCCACAATCACCCCGTTATCAGGATCCCCTAGCCAATTGACTGTGATCCACAGGGGAAACGTAAGCGCCAGGGCGATGGCAACGAAGATCCATGCCGCCAAGTATTTACCAATCACGATTTGCCACGTGGGCATGGGAAGGGTCAGAAGGAGTTCCACCGTCCCGGTTTTACGCTCCTCTGCCCAGAGCCGCATGGCAACCGCCGGAATAAGGAAGAGATAAATCCATGGATGAAAGGAAAAGAAGGAATTCAAATCTGCCTGGCCGCGATCAAAAAACGCCCCCATAAAAAATGTCAAGGCGCCAGATAGAGCGAGAAAAATCACGATAAACACGTATGCCAGCGGTGTCGAAAAATACGCGCTGAGTTCCCGTTTAGTAATCACCCATGTATTGCTCATTTTTCCTTAACCCCCCGCCAGCATTACTGGGCGTTAGTGAGTTCGCGGAACACTTGGTCCAAATGACCCCGTTCCACATACAACTCGTCAACGTCAATGTTTTTATCCCGAACAAACAGGCTAACATCTTCAATGATGGATCCTCCCGCCGTAGGCACCAGCATGAGGGCACCCTCACTATCTGCGGCCTCAACCCGATCCACTCCTTGAATCGACTCGAATCCTGTTTTTACAGCGCTATCGACCGCTCCGGAAACTTTAACGATCACGGCGTTATGCGTGCTCGACTTGGCGGCAAACTCGACTGGCGATCCGTCAAAGACGATTTTACCACTCGCGATAACGACAGCCCGGGTGCAGACCGCGCTCACCTCTTCCAATAAATGTGTCGAGATAACAATGGCCTTGTCCTGCGCCATGTCCTTAATCAGCGTGCGCACCTGGTGTTTCTGATTGGGGTCTAGGCCGTCGGTTGGCTCATCCAGGATGAGCACGTCGGGATCATGCAGGATCGCCTGCGCTAAGCCAACGCGACGTTTAAATCCTTTTGAAAGAGTCTCAATAGGCTTATTGACCACGCTTTGGAGCTCCAGCCGGTCGACAGCATAATTAACACGTTGTTTGATCTCGACCCCTCTGTAGCCTCTTATCTCGGCCACAAAGTTCAAAAACGCCAGGCCAGACATATCGCCATAGAGAGGAGCCCCTTCGGGAAGGTAGCCGATTTTTTTCCGGGCTTCCAAACTCTCTCCAACCACATCATGGC
>NHHQ01000051.1 GCA_002170915.1 Rhodospirillaceae bacterium TMED167
AAGGCCTATGGCGGGGCCTATATCGTCATGGGATCAAAGCATTTACGCGGCGATGTTAACTACGCCTGGCCGAGTGCTGAGATCGCAGTTATGGGCTCTAAAGGCGCCGTTGAAATCATTTTTCGCCAAGACCTGGATGATGCGGAAAAGATCAAAAAACGGGAACAGGAATACCAGGAACAATTTGCCAACCCTTTCCGGGTCGGCACGCGTGGTTATATCGATGACGTGATTATGCCTCATAACACACGATGGCGTATCATTCGCTCTCTGCGCATGCTCAAAACGAAAAAGCAGGAACTGCCCTGGAAGAAGCACGGTAATATTCCATTGTGACCGCCCACTTGCGCGGATGGCAGTTTGATCTAAAGTTATTTGAGAGGAATGTGTGAGGACGACCAATTAATGTCACTGACCAGAAAAAACTACCGGCCTGCGTCGGACGCTTCGAGTTACCATGTTCATCTCTACTATAATGGTAAAAGCAAACAACATGCCGGTAATTTACGCCGGGAGATGGCGCACCTGTTTGGTGATAAAATCGAGATCGGACGCTGGCGGGACAAAGCACCCCAGGGACCCCATCCGATATCGCATTTTCAGGTGGCCTTTGACCGTGACGTGTTTCCTGAGATCGTGACGTTTCTCTCGCTCAACAGGGGCGATTTGAGTATCCTGCTCCATCCCAACACAGGCAACGGTTACGAAGACCATACCCAAAATGTTATGTGGATCGGGCCTTCCATCCCGCTGGCCCAGGATTGGCTCGACCGTAATGAAAAACGCCTTCAGGCAGCCGCCGATGACATGCACCAGCGTGCCCACGCGTCGGGTGTGGCCGCATGATTCATCGCGATTAACCTTAGTGCGACACTTGCGCGAGTGTTGCTGTCAACTCGGTGCAGCACATCTTTTCCCTGCCGTTAGGCAAGTTAGTTTGCGCTTCCCCTGGCCCCTTGAATGGCCCGCCAGATTTTCTGCGGTGTTGCGGGCAGATCGATATGGCGAATTCCCAGTGGTTTCAACGCGTCCACGATGGCATTCATGGCACAGGCGATGGACCCCACTGTTCCCGCTTCACCAGCTCCCTTGGCGCCAATCGGGTTGGTTTGCGTCGGTATTTCGTTGGCAGCCACTTCGAACAAACAAAAATCCTCTGCGCGCGGCATGGCGTAGTCCATGAAAGACCCGGTCAGCAATTGTCCATTTTCTTTATCATAGACGAGGTCTTCCATCATCACCTGCCCCAAGCCTTGGACGACGCCGCCATGAATTTGTCCTTTGAGGGTGAGGGGATTTACCACCACCCCGACGTCATCAACAACAGTGTATTTGATGATTTCTAGAGACCCCGTGTCTGGATCGATTTCCACCTCACAGATGTGGCACCCGTTGGGGAAGGTCGGCGCCTCCGTCTCAAAATGGGACGTCTCGGATAATCCTGGTTCCACACCGTCAGGTAAGTCGGAAGGGGCGTGGGCAATTTTGGCGATTTCTTGGATAGTAACAGACCGGTCGGTCCCGCCGATGGTGAAATTACCTTTGTCAAATTCGATATCACCTGCGGAAGCCTCCAAGACGTGGGATGCGATGACCTTGCCTTTTTCGATGACCTGATCTGCGGCGAGCCGGAGCGCGCTCCCGCCCATGAATGTCGAGCGTGAGCCGAATGTCCCATTGCCTTCGCCGATTTGGGCCGTATCACCATCCACAAATGTAGCATCGTCGGTATCTATTCCGAGCATGGAAAAGAGCATTTGCTTGTACATGGTCTCATGGCCCTGGCCGCTGCCTTTCGTGCCGAGTACCATGGTGGCCTTGCCGTCTGCATCAAACGTAATCGACGCGGATTCCGTGGGCTGACCCTGGGCAAGCTCAATGGTGTTGGACAGGCCGATGCCCCGTAATTTTTCCCGAGACTGGGCATCTGCGCGACGTGTCTCAAATCCGGCAAAGTCCGCTTTCTCCATGCAGAGATCCATATTCTCTTCGAACTTACCCGAGTCATAGGTATACATGAATCCCGTTTTGTACGGCAGAGCATCTTCAGGAATATAGTTGCGTCGGCGCAATTCAATTCGGTCGATGCCCATTTCCTCAGCTGCTAAGTCCACCATGCGCTCCAAAACATAGGCTGCTTCCGGTCGACCGGCTCCCCGATAAGGTGCTGTCTGATTGGTGTTAGTGAGCTGCAGCGTCACTTCGTCGTGAACCGCGCCTGTCGTGTAGGGACCGGACAAGACACCGATATGCGTAATGGCTGGGAAGGCCAGCCTGTNGGTCGCGTAATAGGCCCCCAAGTTGGCCTTTGTTCGGATCCGGAGGCCCAGGAACTTGCCATTCTCATCGAGACCGAGCTCGGCTTCCGTGACATTGTCCCGCGCCTGGTTGTCNGTAAGCAGCGCCTCTGTCCGGTCCGACACCCATTTGACAGGTTTGCCGCCGAGTTCCCGCGAGGCCCAGAGACATAGCGTGTGTTCTGGATAATTCCCTGCCTTCGTGCCAAACCCCCCGCCCATGTCCTCCGAAATCACTTGTACTTTCTCAAGCGGAACATCGAAAATTTCGCCAGCGAGTGCGGCCCGAACGGCGTGTGGTCCCTGTGTCCCGGCATAGAGCACATAGCGTTCATCGTCCGGATGATAATGACCCACACAACTTCTCACTTCCATAGAACAGCAGGCGATCCTGTTGATGACAAAACGCTGTTTCACAACCCGGTGAGCACCGTCAATGGCAGCATNCGTGACCTCCCNGGGGCCCAATTCATGCAGAAAGGAAATGTTATCGGGGCACCCGTCCCAGACAGCTGGGGAGCCCTCATCAGAAGCAACAGCCGTATCCACCACGGAGGGCAAAGGGGCGTAGTCCACGTCGATAAGTTCAGACGCATCCAAGGCTTGNTCGAGCGTGTCCGCGACGATGAATGCGACATAGTCGCCGGCGAATTTAACAGTATCGTGCACAAGGGCGGGCTGAGGTGAAACAAAGAAGTCTTCCCCATTGGGACGCTTTCTCGGAATACGCGGGGTTTGGGATCCAAGTCCAGCGGTTTTAAAGTCTTCCCCAGTAAGCACAAGATGTACCCCGGATGCCTGGCGGGCGTCTGACGTGTCTATAGAGACGATTTTCGCATGTGCATGAGGGGATCGAAGAACGTATCCTCTCAAGACCCCATCAATTTTTTTGTCATCTAGATAATTACCCCGGCCCGTCAAAAGGCGAGGATCTTCCAGCCGCGAAACGGACTGCCCAATTCCAAATTGACCCATAAGATACTCTTAATANGCTGTTTAATTTATAATGATTTTAAAGAAGGTTTTCCAGCGTATCCAGGCCTTTGAGGTGGATTTTGTGGTCTTTGCTATGATTATTAGGGGCCGCTTCTCTGTAAGTCTGATAAATCGCAGGCTCAGCTGTACTCTCCCCACCTCTTTAAACGAGTTACTTGACCCAGGGGCCCCGAGGTTGAAACGGCTGAGTGGGAGGCGTGCCAGGCCGTTCAACAGGCAAAATTTGAACGGTGTTCGGAAAAATAGACCGGCGGTGCCGCTTTTCTTGGAGTTGGATGATATTGATATCCGGATTTGGGCCGGCTTGTAGGCCGTCCAGCAAAGGAACCCCTTTCCGCCTGAAGGGAGCGATCAGAACCATGCCGGCAAAAAATCCGCCGATATGCGCCCACCACGCCGTATTACTCTCACTGCCCAAACTCAGGAACTGGAAGCCTATCCAGCCAAGAAGAACCACGATGGCGGGTAGTCGCAGTGGAATGATGTGCATGAACAACACCAGCAATCGAGCTTTTGGGTGCAGCACGAGATAGGCACCAAGGATCCCGGATATAGCGCCGCTAGCCCCTACCAGGGGCACCTCGCTGTCAACGCTCATCACCACATAGATTAAGGTCGCGATCACGCCGCAGAGCAGATAAAAAACGATAAACCTAACATGACCCATGGAATCTTCGATATTGTCGCCGAATACCCACAGAAATAGCATGTTGAAAATTAGGTGCATCCAGCCGCCGTGGAGGAACAGACTGGTGAGCGTTGTGGCCCAGGCCGGAATGATCACCAGGTCAGGATGTAGATCCTTGGATCCTGTCAACACACTTGGAATAGCGCCGAGTCCAAAGGCGAATTTGAATTCTTGATCCCCCAGGCTCAGCTGCCACAAAAAAACACTCGTGCACATAACGATGATTGAGACCGTCACATACTGAAAACTTATGTCTTTAATTTTGGTGTCGTCTTTGAGGGGGATCAGGGCCATTTAGAGCGAGCTATTTATCATAACAGCCAGCGAGCCGCCCGCGCATTTTNACGAGTGCCAGGATNGCATCGATTGTTGGCGTGGGCGTATCTGTCAACGTGCCCATTTCTGCNACGGCGCTGACTAAGGCATCTATTTCCAACGGCCGCCCCCGTTCTAAATCCTGGAGCATGGATGTCTTATGTGCCCCAACGGATTTGCCGCCTTCGATTCTTTTGTCCACATCCAATGGGAAATTTACGCCGATCTTTTCACCAACGTCTTGAGCTTCCAGCATCATAGCACGGATCAGCGCGCGGGTGTCCGGCGCCGAGCACATTTCTTCAAGCGTGGATCCAGTCAGCGCACTGATCGGATTGAAACTGAGATTGCCCCAGAGTTTTACCCAAAGTTCATCCCGGATGTGTGGCCGAATGGGTGCCCGGAAGCCCGCGTTTACCAACGCTGCGGCAAGCGCTCGAACGCGGTCTGTTTTCTCACCAGAGGGTTCCCCAAGACTGAAGCGGTTGCCCTCCACGTGATTGACTACACCGTAGTCTGTGACCTCGGCGGCCGGATAGACCACACTGGCGATAATGCGTTCCGGCCCAATTTTATTCCATTGCACACCGCCTGGATCGACGGTTTCAAGCCGCTTATTTGTATAAGGTCCATCTAATTCATAAAAATACCACCACGGCACGCCATTAACGCCCCAGACGACAGCCGTCTCAGGCCCCAGGAGAGGCTGGATGGCATCCGCAATGTCCGGCACTGAATGGGCCTTTAACGTGATGATGACATAATCCTGCGGTCCCGCGTCTTCTGGATTTTCAAACGCGGTGGGATGGGCCACGCGACTAGTTTCCTCTTGAATGANGGTGAGGCCGTTCTGCTGCATGGCTTCCAGGTGAGGGCCTCGGGCGATGAGCGTCACATCGGTACCTGCGANACTGAGCTCGGCACCTAGAAGTCCGCCGATGGCCCCGGCGCCATAGATGCAAATTTTCATCTGTTTAATCGAGCCCCAGTTTGGTAGCGAGGCCAATACGTTGCAATTTTCCGGTGGCGCCCTTCGGGATTTCGTCCAGGATCAGCACCTTGCGCGGCACTTTAAAGTCTGCCAAGCGCGATCTCGCGAATTCACGGACGTCATTTTCTGTTACTGCCTGTCCGTCCCGGAGAACGATGGCGGCGGCTATGTCTTCGCCGAGTTTTTCGTGGGGGATGGCGAAGGTGACGACTTGTTGAACGGCCGGGTGGTCCATTAGGATATCGTCCACCTCGCGGGGTGAGATTTTTTCACCGCCCCGATTGATGATTTCCTTCAACCGGCCTGTGATGCTGATATAGCCGTCCTCGTCCATAACGCCCTGGTCACCGGTGCGGAACCAGTCTCCTGAAAAGGCTTCCGCATTCGCCGCCGCATTACTCTCGTAGCCGCCAAAAATATTTTCGCCTCGGATAACGATTTCACCGGTGTCACCCGGTGTCAAAAGAGCCCCGCCGTTTTGCGCCATGATGGCGACCTCTGGCCCTGCGGCGATGCCAACGCTGCCTGGTTTGCGGTGCGCGTCTGGCAGCGGGTTGCTGGCCATCTGATGCGCCGCTTCTGTCATGCCGTAGGCCTCTATCACCGGACAGGTGAAGACTTTCTCTAATTCGACCATCACCTGGGGCGGAAGCGACGAAGAGGAAGAACGGATAAAACGGAGCTTCGCTTGATCAACGACTTCNTGGTTGCGGCCTGCCCTTGCCAGGATGGTCTGGTGCATGGTCGGCACCGCAGTATACCAACTGGGCTTGATGTCTCCGAGGAAACTAAAGAAATTTAAGGCATTGAATCCGGGGGTGCAAAAAACCGAGGCACNAGCGCTTAGCGACGACAGNACAGCGGCAATCAGTCCATGAATATGAAAGAGCGGCATGACGTTGAGGCACGTGTCCTCAGGTGTGAGCCGCAGAGTTTCTGCGATGTTTACGGCGGAGGCACAGACATTTTGGTGCGTTAGGGGGACGATCTTGGGCCGGGACGTTGTGCCTGATGTGTGGAGCACAAGAGCGCCGTCCTCAGGTGCTGCAAATCCGCCGCTTGCTATTGGTTCCCCTGAAACGTCGCCCAGAATTCTAAAGGTGCCCGCAGGGTCCTGTTTGGCCCAGTCGATCTCTAGTACTGGAATGTTCCGGGCCCGTGCTGCATCTCGCGCGGGGGTCATGCTGCCGTGCGCCACCAAAAGCGCTTTGGCGTTGAGGTCAGAGAGGTAAAAATCAAGCTCTTTTTCTCGGTAAGCAGGATTGAGAGGCGCTGTCGTCGCGCCGCACCCGACCGAGATAAAGGCGCTCGCCATCTCTGGTCCGTTGGGCAGCACGATGGCGACCCGGTCGTTTCGACCGATGCCCCGCTCGTTGAGAGCGGAAACAGTGGCTTCCGCTTGAGCAATAAGGCCACCAAATGATAGCGCCGGCCGGTCGATGCCGCCCAGTGCGATAGCGCCCGGATCGGCTGTTTTAAGAAAATCGATGATGGTCTGAGGCATTTTGACTAAGTCTCTGAAATAAAGGTTTTTTTCAACTTATCACAGCGATCCTCTGCTGAAAACAAGGGGCATCGGTTAATTTTTATTTATCGTAAAACCACGGCAGCATTATAAAATCAGTAAAGCGGATCCCCCTAATGGATCTGTGGCGCTTGTGCATCAGAAAAATAACGCTATGGTCTGCCCGTAATTTTGGCAAATGGTAAAAAACTCTGTAAACCAATGGCTTACTTAGAAATTCGAGGTCTGGCTGTAAGAGTTGGCGCTATCCTTACCTGGGTCGTGCTCTCGGGACTTCCCGGGCCAGCGCAAGGGGCATCGACCATCTATAATATGGACGGCCTGTTGGCGAAGCCACATCCGTTCGCCGTCTCCCAAGCTATTGATTCTGCGCCAATGGCCGACGCTCCTGTCGCCATGCCGGGCCTATCATTTGGTTCTGCAGAAAAGTCCACGGCTCCGCTGGCTAGGGGAACTGGCGAAGAGCCGGACCTGGATGAATTTGATTTTGGCGATGGTGCGGAGGAGGCGGAAGAGGTCAATGACCCTCTGGAACCCCTGAACCGGGTTACATTTGCCTTTAACGAGTTTATCAATCGGTACCTGCTCGGTCCGGTTGCAAGAGGATATAACGCGGCTTTGCCGGATGTTGTCCGAGACGCCATTTCCAATGTGTTCGATAACGTTGGCGCGCCGGTGACACTTGCAAACGATTTACTGCAGGGAGAATTTGACCGCGGCTTCACGACGGCGACCCGGTTTGTGATCAACACCACGGTTGGGGTTGGCGGGATTATGGATTTGGCCAAAAATTTGGGCTTTCAAGAGCATGAAGAGGATTTCGGTCAGACTTTGGCAGTCTGGGGGCTTGGTGAAGGTTTTTACCTTGTTCTACCGCTATTAGGTCCATCCAATCCAAGAGATGGAATTGGCAGGTTTTTCGTTGACTCATTCTTCGATCCGTTGGGATATTACCTCGATGACCTTGATTCGGACGCGGTGGGGTATGGCCTGAAAGCGCTCGACGGCATTGCGACTTATGCCGGGATTGTGAATGAACTCGATCAGTTGCGTGAGACCTCCATTGATTTTTATGGTACACTCCGAAGCCTCTACAGGCAGCAACGGGAAGCGCAAATTAAAAACCAGTCCAGTGGTGATGCACCGTCTCCTGAGACCGGCATGATCGACCCAGAAATTAATTGAGCCGCGCTTGATATAGCGGACCAGCAATGTGACCTGGGGTATTCGCGCCGTCCTTTATTCTGGGAAATGTTGATTTTCTGTAGGACTAGAGGCCAAGTCCTTGTATTTCTTTCGTCCCTCCTAGTCCATTTGTACTGCCGTGGCCTCGTGCTCGAAGAGGGCAGAAGCCGTTCCCAGAGATCTAAACCTCATGGTCGCATGGATGTTCCATGGATTTTCAATTGGTAGGAAGCACAACCACAGCAGGATGGCGATGCCGCGGCATTCTCGTGCCCGGATCTATCAGAGTGGTGAAAAGCGATATCCTTGGAAAGGGTAACGCAATTTGTTGACAAAATTTTTTGCTGGCATCGTTGCAATTTTTCAAGACCAAAGTGTTAGCAATTCAAAACCAATTGGGGCACTTATGGTGCGTTACTATACAAATAGCCCTCCAGTCCTGTATGTGCTGCTGACTGGCTCATCCTTTGTAGACAAAATTATTTCATTCTGTCTCGAATCTGATAAAAGGCGAGATCATAAAGGGATACAATGGATCAACATGTTTAAATCCATTTTAGTAGCAAACCGAGGCGAAATCGCCTGNCGGATTATCCGAAGCGCGCGTCGCCTGGGCATTAAATCGGTTGCGGTTTATTCCGAGGCAGACCGAGGCGCACTGCATGTCGACATGGCCAGCGATTCTCTGTGCATCGGTCCGGCGCACGCATCCGAAAGCTATCTCAACATGGATGCCATTATGGACGCCATCGAGGAGACCGGTGCCGATGCGGTGCATCCAGGCTACGGCTTTCTCTCGGAAAATGCGGCTTTTGCTGAGNGCCTCGCCGAGGCCGACGTCGCCTTCATTGGGCCCAGCCCCNACGCCATCCGGAAGATGGGTGATAAAATAGAATCCAAGATACTTGCCCAGGCAGCTGGCGTTCCGACTGTACCCGGTTACGTCGATCCTTTAANCGGGGCGGCAGAAGCCAAAAAACTTGCGAATGACATCGGCTACCCGGTCATGCTGAAAGCCTCGGCGGGCGGTGGCGGGAAGGGCATGCGGCTGGTTGAAGATCCGGCAAAAATCGAAGACGCCTTCAAATCTTGTGTGGCCGAGGCAGAGTCCAGTTTTGGCGACGGCCGTGTTTTCATCGAGAAGTTCATTACCACGCCGCGTCATATTGAAATTCAGGTGCTCGCGGACTCTCATGGCCACACACTCCACCTGGGGGAGCGGGAATGCTCCATCCAGCGACGCCATCAAAAGGTCATCGAAGAAGCGCCAAGTCCCTTTGTTACGGAAGAAATGCGTGCGGCTATGGGAGCGCAAGCGATCGCCCTCTCAGAAGCCGTGGAATATGTATCTGCAGGCACAGTGGAATTTATTGTCGATGTTAACAGAAACTTTTATTTCCTCGAAATGAACACCCGTCTTCAGGTTGAGCATCCTGTCACTGAACTAGTCACCGGCCTGGACTTGGTCGAGCAGATGATCCGAATTGCCTTTGGCGAGGAGCTCGGCTTCGGCCAGGATGATGTCAAAATGCAAGGCTGGGCTATTGAATCGCGCATTTATGCAGAGGATCCCATGAGAGGTTTTTTGCCGTCAATTGGGCGTTTGACCCGGTACCGGGAGCCAGTAACGTCGGCCTTCGGCATCACCAAGAATGTTCGAATGGATGGGGGCATCAATGAAGGGGACGAGATCAATCGCTTCTATGACCCCATGATGGCCAAGCTTGTGACCAATGGTGACACACGGGAAGAGGCGATCCGCCATATGTGTTGGGCATTAGATGAATACTATATTCGAGGAGTGGCTAATAATTTGGGTTTCCTGTCTGCAGTGATGCACCATCCTCGCTTCCAACGAGGGGACCTTTCGACAAATTTTATTGCCGACGAGTTTGGTGAACGGTTTGTACCGGATCAAACGGAGCACAAGGACCTTGATCTGATCGTGGCTGTTACCGGCGCCGTTCACCGGATCGCCGAGGAGAAAGTATTGGGTCTGCAATCTCGTAATTTGTCAGGGAATATAATGTCCAAACAGGATGTTCATCTCGACGATGAAAAGGTCGTTGTGTTAAATGGCACTCATTTTCCCATCATCACGTCAGATGCTAACGGAGAGATCAGTGTGCGGGTCCGAGACCGGAACTTTCGGGTCGAGACTGATTGGACACCGCGCAGCCCTATTTTTGCGGGGACAATCAACGGCGAACGGATCTCCCTTCAAATTGAAAAAGAGGGCTCACACTATGCCGTTCAGCATACAGGTCTTACCGCCCACGCGCGGGTGATGTCTCCACATGCAGCAGAAATGCTTGGCCGCATGCCCGAGAGAGAGGCGCCTGACACTTCAGGCCAACTTATGTCGCCCATGCCGGGGATGTTGGTGTCTCTGGAAGTCGAGGAGGGGCAGGATGTAAAAACCGGAGAACCTCTGGCTGTGATCGAAGCCATGAAGATGGAAAATCAGCTTGTTGCTGAGAGGGATGGTGTCGTTGCCAAAATCCACCTTACGCCGGGTGACAGCCTGGATGTGGGGCAACTTATTTTAGAGTTAACATAAAGCCAATAAATCCAGCAACCTGCCTGGCGCGTATTATGGATCGGTTATCGACCCTGGGCCAGGCAAGAAGCAAATAAACGGAATTTGACTGGCTGGTTCCGGAATTGCCAGGATGCCATCGGAACTCTGCCAAATCCGGAGTGCCAATTTGGTCCGTTTTATGCGGGACGGGCCAAGGCTGATGATGCGCTTGATCGGGTTTTTATATTTACGACTTCGAATGACGTCAGAAATATTCAGAAAATCTATCTTTCTATCCCTAGAGGCGCGCCTGGCAAAGGGGTTATTCGCTCTGTAGGAGTTTTCCGAGCCTATGGCGGAGGGGGAAGGCAGTATTATGTTCTCGCAGGCAGAACTTAAACATCTCATGGGGACATCCCGGGAGAGCTTTAACAAGCACACCTGGCCTCGGCGCCGCGAGAAATGGATCCGGATTACCTGCGTCCGGGTCTGGATCCCGAATAAGGAGGCTCTGCGCAACTTATCGGTCGCAGGCGGCAGCGGGCAAAAACAGGCATTGTGAGAGACTTGACGCTGCGCGTGCTATCTCTCAGTATTTCAATAGGAGGAAACTGATGACAGGACAACATGATTTGGGCGGGGCGCCTGCTGGTCCCATGGACCGCAGTGATCCGGATGCACCACCTCACGGAAAACTATTCACGGCGATAAATTCCGCCTTGCGCCAGCACAACCTAGTGACAGTCGATGAATTGCGCCGTCACCTAGAGGGGCTACGAATAGAGGAATACGACTTGCCCTATTATGAGCGCTGGGGAGAGGCCATGTGTAATCTCCTCCAAGAGAAGGGTGTGCTCACTCGAGAAGAGATAGAGGCGCGCATGGAGACCATCAAAGAACGGCTGCAGAATAAAAATGATTGATATGCCAGACAGCATGCCAGAAAAACGATATAGCTCGGGTGACGCAGTAAAAGTCATCGTTTCCTATCCACCGGGCCATCGTCGTATCCCCAACTATATCAAGGGGAAAGCAGGCGTGATTGAACGCTATTGCGGGGCTTTTAAGAACCCCGAGGAATTGGCCTACGGCTTTGACGGTGAACCCAAACGGCATTTGTACCGTGTCCGCTTTAAGCAATCTGACATCTGGGACGCCTATGATGGTCCCGAACACGATACCCTGGACCTGGAAGTTCAGGAGCACTGGCTCAAACCTGCCTAACCAGTGACCGGAGAGAGACCTAAGGGGACAGAATATGGCATCAAATTCAGACGAGCACGACCAAGGTAATGATCATGACCATCCGGTACTTAATTATTCCGACGATAGCGCTCATGACTATGATGAAACCGGTCGCTACGCGCTGATGTCTGAGGCGCTCAAAGAGTTGCTGATCGAGAAAGACGTGGTGAAAGCCAACGAGGTGCGCGAATATCTCGACTTCATGGATTCGCGCGGCGAACATGTCGGTGCGGAGATCATTGCCAAGGCGTGGGCGGATCCGGATTTCAAGAAACAGTTGATGACCGATGGCACAGCCACGGTGGCGGAATTGGGCATTCCCATGGCCGGCGCAGAGCTTGTTGTGGTGGAAAACACAGAGGATGTCCATAATCTTGTCGTGTGCACGCTCTGCTCCTGCTATCCGCGCACCATCCTCGGATTGCCGCCGGATTGGTATAAAAGCAAAGTCTATCGATCCCGGGCCGTGCACGAACCGCGCGCCGTTTTGAGTGAGTTCGGCACCATCCTGGCGGACCATGTCAGCGTCCGGGTGCATGACAGTAATGCTGACATGCGCTACCTCGTGATGCCCAAACGGCCTGCAGGGACAGAGGGCTGGAGTGTTGCGCAACTTGCGGCCTTGGTGACCCGGGACAGCATGATTGGCATCGCGGATGCCAATCAGACGTCCGCGTAAACGCCTGCCTGATATCCGGCGATCCCGTGCTCTGCCTTCTCTTTCGCCTGTTTGGGCCTTTTCCTGCCCTGATGTTTGGGGACACCCTCGTGTTGGACCGTTGGCTTTGGCTGCGGAAACACCTCCCGCACGCCGGCGGACAGTCCGTCCTGGTGGATGTCGGATGCGGTTCCGGTACATTTACGAACGCTGCGGCACGGCGTGGCTATCGGTCGACGGGGGTGAGCTTCAATGCCAACCAAAACGAGAAGGCCCGTCGCCGGGCTGGCTGGACAAATGTTTCTTCGACGTTTCTCGATCATGATATTCGGGCGTTGGCAGGCCTCAGCAACGTGCAGGGGGTGGCCGATGTAGTCATATGCACCGAGACCATTGAGCATATCCTCAACGATCAAAAACTCATGATCGATATTGCCGGATGTTTGAAACCCGGCGGGCGCCTGTTAATGACCGCGCCCTATGAATATTATAAGGCAATCACCCCAGAGGACGACGGCCCGTTCTCTACCGTGGAAGATGGCGGCCATGTCCGGCGCGGCTATACCGCGGCAAGCTACGGCACGCTCTGTGATGGGGCCGGGCTGGAGATCGAGGATTTGGGGTTTTGCAGCGGCCTGATCAGTCAGTGGCTCACCAAAATCTTGCGGAAATTGACGGCCATTGACTATCGCGTCGGGTGGCTCGCCATTTTGCCGGTGCGAATTTTACCACCTATCCTTGATCCTATTATTTCATTGACCGGGTTGTGGCCGGCCTACAGTATCACGCTCATTGCAACAAAACCCAAAATCTAATCAGGAGAGAGAAGCATGGTGCGGCAGGAATTTATCGAAGTCGACGGCAATCGAATGGAGATGCTGGTGGCGGAACCTGAAGGTGACGGACATCATCCGGCGGTCGTCATTGCGATGCATCTGCCGGCCCATATGGGACTCAAGGAAGATGCGTTTACCATTGATTTATGTGAGCGCCATGCGGCCGCCGGCTACGCAGTGGCAGTTCCTTACGTCTTTCATCGGGTGCCCCGGGAGTTGGACATGCAACAGAAGCGGGGTGAACTCCACGATGATCTGTTGATGGTGGACCTCTCCGCCGCATACGCCCATCTCGAGGCGCTGGACGGTGTGGACAATGACCGGATTGGGGTGCTCGGCCATTGTCTCGGCGGGCGGATTGCCTGGGTCGCGGCATGCCGCGACTCCCGCTATAAGGTGATGCTCGACTTCTGGGGCGGCAACATCAAGGACGGGTGGGGCGAAGGCTCACCAGCGGCCCTGGACCTGATTGATGGCCTGGGCTGTCCTGTGGCTGGGTTCTTCGGCAATGACGATCCCAACCCGTCGCCGGACGATGTGAACGACACGGAAGAAGCCCTCAAAGCCAACGGCAATGACTATGAATTCCACCGCTATGATGACGCAGGTCACGCTTTCATGGATTTCACCCGCGAAGAACGCTTCTCAGAAAGCGCCACCCTCGACGCTTGGGAAAAATCCATCGCCTTTCTGGACACGCATCTGAAATAATATCTGTCACCCGGGTGGCCCGGGCTAAAAAAAGTCTTTGAATGTTTTCTTGAGGATTTTGTCGAGGTCGTTAAGCGTGGTGGACATGCCGAGAGCTTTCAAAGAGGTCACCCCGTGGTCGGCAATGCCGCACGGGACGATGCCATCAAAATGGCTGAGGTCCGGTGAGACATTGACGGCAATGCCGTGAAACGTCACCCATCGGCGGACCCGCACTCCGATGGCGGCGATTTTTTTCTCCCCGCCGGCGCCGTCTGGTACCCAGATACCGACGCGTCCCTCCCGTCGTTCTCCGATAACTCCGACGCGCGCGAGGGAGGCAATGATCCAGGCTTCCAAATTGCGCACATAGGCGCGGATGTCGTTGCGACGTTTGGTGAGGTCGAGCATGACATAGGCAACCCGTTGGCCAGGTCCGTGGTAGGTGTATTCACCTCCCCGCCCAGTGGAATAGACCGGGAAGCGGTTCGGGCTCAGTAGGTCCTTTTTATCGGCACTGGTGCCGGCGGTATAGATCGGCGGATGTTCTAGGAACCATACGGCCTCAGGCGCGTGGCCAACACGGATTTCGCCAGCGCGCTCCTCCATAAAGTGTAGTGCATCGGGATAATCAATTACCCGCGAGCTTGTCCGCCATTCGATGTCTCGGGAGAGCTCGATCAACGTTCGCGGTTTGGAGGCGGCGGCCATGTCGCTTAGAACATCTGGACCCATGTTGTTTCAATTCCTTGCTATGTGCAGGGGGATTTGCTATCCCCGCTCGGTCGTCAGGTCAGTCTACAAGCTGACCTTCGTTATTTCGAGACAAGTGTGCGGACGTGGCGGAACTGGTAGACGCGCAGCGTTGAGGTCGCTGTGGCCGTAAAGGCCGTGGAAGTTCGAGTCTTCTCGTCCGCACCAACTTTCTCATACTCCGAGAAAATATAAGAGGGTTTTGCTAGCTCGGTTGGCATGCCGGCGGCGGGAAGCCTGTGTCGGGCGAGTGGTTTTTCATAGTTTATCAATATCGTCTCCGTATGCTTAGACTTGTCCTTTTCCTTTTCCTGAGTGGCCAGTCATCCGATGCCGAAAGAAACCGATCTCTATCAACCCGTGAAAGACTTTCTGGAAGGCGCGGGTTATGAGGTTAAGTCAGAGATTACCGGCTGCGATGTGGTGGCGTGTAAACCGGACACACCGATGGTCATCGTTGAGCTGAAGACAATGTTTTCTCTAGACCTGGTCCTGCAAGGGGTAGAACGCCAGGCGGTCGCCGAGGACGTCTACCTCGCGGTTCGGACGCCCGAGACGCTGGCGAAACGGAAAAATTGGCGCAAGCGACGGAGGCCGCTCCTGACGCTTTGTAAGAAGCTAGGGCTCGGCTTGATTCTGGTGGACCCTACGATCCCCAGGCCCGTCGAGGTGCTCCTTGATCCGGCGCCCTATCAGCCGCAAAGAAACCGGCGCCAGCAAGCGCGTCTGAAAAAGGAATTCTATGCCCGCACTGGCGATCCAAATACCGGCGGCACGTGTCAATCCAAGATCATCACCGCCTACCGGCAGGACGCGCTCCGCTGTGCAGTGGCCCTGCAGTCGTCCCCCTACCTAGCATTAAAGTTCATCAGAGACACCACTGGCGTCAGGCGCGCGGCGTCAATTCTTCAGAATAATCACTATGGCTGGTTCGAGCGCGTCTCCCGGGGCGTGTATGCCTTGACCGGAGAGGGTCATGCAGCGCTTCAGCACTATGCAGAGGTGGTAGCGCAATTGAGGCCAGACGTCGCCCCCTCGCCCCCGCTGGATTGATCCCGGATATGTACTCGACAGCCTCCGACATGCGTGCGGGCAAAAACTCAAGGGGAGGGCAGACCAGACCCTTTATTGCGCCTTTATCTTTCCCGCAAGATAAATTTCCTCTACCGTCTCATGGAAAGCATTATCAGAGGACCATTTATGCCCAACCCGCCGCCCGAAGAACATCCTGAGCCGAGCCCAACACGAGATCGTTTGGCACGCATGGCAAAATACTGGCCAGAGATCGTATCCCCGGAATCCGATATCATGTTGGCACTGTCACGACTTAACAGTGTTGTCCGGGCTGGGACGGACGGGATATTGAAGCGGCACCGTTTGTCTCCGGCAGCATTCGATGTTCTCGTGACCCTCCGTTCCCTACCGGACGCGGGGGCTATCACACCAACCGATATTTGCCGGGCCAGCAAGATATCTTCTGGCGGGTTAACAAAGGTGCTCCATCGGTTGAAGGCGCGCCGCTTGATCCGTGTCGGCGTTAGTCAAAGGGATGGCCGGCAGAAAAATTTGACACTCTCAGTGCAGGGCCGGACGCTGGTAGAACGCGCGGCGACCGAGGTCGTCGCCTTGGAACGTAACGTGTTCGCGGGCAAAATGGGACGCGTCAGGCTGCACCATCTTAGAGATACGCTGATGGACATTTTAACTGATGTGGAACAGGGGGCGCCGTCTCCTGACTTGGCCGTGCAGAACACGGCGAGTTACTCCTGAGCTATTGGGCATTTCAGGGTTTTGGGCTGGATTTACGGAGGGGGGGCGAATGCCGTATGCTCTCTGCCAGATATCATTCAGTAAGGAGGCAATCAGATGGACGTCCAAAATCTCTCTGTCGACGACATGTCCCAATATGTGGCCCGCTTTAACGATCTAAAGGGATCCGAGGACTCCTATATTGACGACCATCTCCCGGGACATCAGCGCTTTAAGATCAATCTGATCGGCATGGGGGTAGTAGAGGCGGCCCGACCGGAACTGATGCCGAACATTCCGTTGCCGGCCCACGGCTTTAATCTGGGCATGATCCAAGCTGAGCCGGGGAACGGTGCCGCCTTACACGCCCATGAAACGGAGGAAGTCTTCATGCCGCTGGTCGGGTCCTGGACGGTTGTCTGGATGACCGAGGAAGGGAAAAAAGAGATTGTCCTGGATCCCTTTGATTCCATCAATATTCCGATCGGCGTTTATCGCGGGTTCCGCTATGACGGGGAGGGTACTGGAACCCTTCTGACCATCATCGGCGGTCCCGAAGCAGGCAAGGTGGATTGGCACCCCACGGTGGTGGAAGCGGCCGCTCAAACGGGGCGGACGCGGAATGCAGACGGAGAACTGATGGTGACGAAGTAGGCCGACTGGCAACAGTTGTCCCTTTGATTATAAGCCGGTGCCAATGCCGATAGGGAGGCGCACACGCCTGGGACTAACCGCTGCCGGCGAGATGTCACGGATTATTTTAAAACTTGGCGGCTGTTTTAGTTGTATGGTGGCAAAGCTCAAGACGGCCTGGCCCAACGCTAGGGTTTACACACAGTACCTTTCTGAAGTCTCAGTTGTTTAAGCTTATTACCCACAGTCACGTTTTTCATAGGCCAAACCGGCTTTTATCTCTCTGCCGGGCTGGGTAACAGGTCTTGTGCCAGATCAGTCCGTGGACCTAGTTTCAAATGTCTGTTCAATGATAGAGATGAGTGCCGCGATGATTGTTTGGTATTTCGAGGAATTTCAGCGCGTGCTCTGCACGGCCGGACTGAGTGTCTGCATGAACCGGAATGACAAGGGCTGCGGGGACACCCGCCTAAAAAATATTCCGTCGATGATCGCTGGTGCCTCCTTTTGCTTCAATCCTCTGTTCTGCAACCGCGTGTCCAGGAATTGATCGTGCACCGCACACAGGAACCCCAGTTTTTTTTATTGGTAGCTGCCCTGGAGAGCCTTCCCTAAAACCCGCCTGCTCTCTATAACATTGGGCTGCAATCCATTTAGTCTTGCACCGTTGTGGAGACCATCATGGCTGACAAACTNNACCAGGAAGCCCTCGACTATAAAATTGCCGNTTNCTCCTTGTTAGNGGTAAGGATGGAGCGCCTNTTCGGTATNGANCCCAAGCGGNCTGTTCTTTCGCACTCAANCTTTGGCTCGTCGCAGACTAAGAGTGCCAAGAAGATACGTGATGTGGTTGCCAAAATCCGGGCCCTCGATACTAGTCTAGAAATTGACGGAGAAATACATTCTGACGCTGCCAAGTCTCAAGCCATGCCGGATACCTTGGTTCCGGACTCAAAATTATCGGGGCAGGTAAACTTATTGATCATGCCCTCGCTTGATGCTGCCAATATCACCTTTAACGAGCTGCGGATGCTGGCGGATGGTGTGGCAGTGGGGCCCATGCTTGTGGGGATGGCCCAACCTGCTCATATACTCCAGGAAACCGTAAGCGTCCGGGGCCATATTAACATGACAGCCCTGGCGGTTGTCGATGCGCAATTGCGCGCGAACGCGGAAGCTCAAGATTAGCGTGATCCGGCAGCATGCAGGAACGCCATAAACAATTAGTAGCCGAGCCTGCGGAGTCCGTATCCGGCCTGAGCACCGAATTTCTGACATCTTTTCAAGTGGCCATGGACATGGGCCGGATTGACGAGGTGCAGAGCCTGGCGGATACATTACATCCCGCGGACCTCGCCGACCTGCTTGAGGCTATGCCGTCGGAAAAGCGGGAAGACCTGGTTGACGTCCTGCGCCAGGACCTTAATCCGGCTATGATCGCAGAGCTTGATGAAAGCGTTCTTGAACGTATTTCAGATCAGTTGAGCGTTCAGGAAATGGCTGATGCCGTTGCAGGGATGGAAACGGATGACGCCGTTGATGTGGTTGAAGAACTGGGCGAACAAGAACAGCGCGACGTTCTTGATGCGTTGCCGATAGGCGAACGAACTTTAATTGAAGAGGGGCTTTCCTATCCAGAAGACAGTGCCGGGCGCCTTATGCAGCGGAATGTTGTTGCTGTGCCCGCACATTGGAACGTTGGGCATGCCATCGATTTTATGCGTGAGGAAGCTCGCCTGCCTCGGGATTTTTTTGACATATTCCTGGTGGATCCCACGCATAAACCGATCGGCAGCATCCCCCTAAGCCGGGTAATGAGGACGAAGCGGCATGTTGCCTTGAATGATCTGATGCTTGCAGACATGAAGATCATTCCAGGGGCGCTGGATCAGGAAGAGGTGGCCTTCGTGTTTCGTCAGAGAGACTTGGTGTCTGCCCCTGTTGTAGACGGTGGCGGGCGACTAATTGGGGTCATCACGGTCGATGATATTGTCGACGTGATTCATGAAGAACATGAAGAAGATATCATGCGCCTTGCCGGCGTCGGCGAAGATGATGACCTTTATGACGCCGTGATTGCCACCACGCGCTCGCGGTTCTCCTGGCTNCTNATTCATTNNCTNGCNGCNATGGTNGCGTCCTNTGTGATCAGTNTNTTTGCTGGAACNATAGAAGAGATGGTNGCGCTNGCCGTTCTGATGCCGATCGTNGCAACNATGGGNGGAACGGCNAGTGTCCAAGCGNTAACCGTGGCAGTGCGTGCCATTGCCATGAAAGAACTGACGATGTCGAATGCCCTTCGCGCCATCGGCAAAGAAATCATCGTCGGCATGCTGAACGGCCTACTTTTNGCGGTGCTGATCGGCGCTGTGGCTTGGGCNTGGTTTGGGAGCCCGGCATTGGGNGGNGTTCTTGGGATGGCTATTGTGATCAATTTGACGGTTGCCGGTCTCTCCGGTAGTGCCTTACCTGTTCTGCTGCAACGTCTGGGTTTTGATCCTGCGGTTGCTTCCAGCGCCTTTCTCACCTCTATCACGGATGTAGTTGGATTTTATGTCTTCTTGGGACTCGCTGCTATCTTGCTGCTCTGAGAAGTCATGCAACAGAAAATGTAAAAAAACTCTGCNTTTTATCATCTATTAGGTTGGCCTCGTTTGTTAGTTGATACTGATGCTTGAACGCATTTTTGATGATCAGACTGCCCGGTTACATGTTGGCCTGAAGTTTAGGGAACAGGCCAGANATCGGGACGGGGGAAAAAGGATATAATACAGCACATCATAGCAGCTAATATGCACAGTCCGGAAATTAGCGCGGGCGAGNGTGACGACGATGCCCAATACTNGTCCAAAGGCGACGCCTAATCCCAAAATNTACAAAAATNAAAGGTTGCGATGGATGTTTTCCGCTGGTGCAGCGCATTGGTATGATCCGGAAAGGGAGAAACGTACTCAGTCATTTTNGNATATTATGGCCTAAGAAGGACTTTTTTCATGGTTGAGAGTATGTTCTATTCGATATTGTCTCCGCNTTGATTTTTCGTTTAAGCAAATTTGAAATTATCTTCTTGGTCAATTGTTCAGCAAAATCAGAATGGTAAAGGTTGAAAACAAAGATGCCGAACGCTTTCTGGCTCTTCTGGAGCAGCGAGTTACGGAATTGCTGGAAATTTCGCATTACCCTAAAAATAATCCTGATGAAATCAATTTTGACGATTATTCCAAATTCCGGGAGATGATGGCCGAGTGTCTCTCTTTTATGGTCATAATCGAGCGCCGAATTGGTCANCAAGATGTTGGCCAGAAGGAACGGCTTCTCGAGCAATTTGACACATTGACTGCCGCTGTTTGGTCAATNNTGCTGGATGGTGCACTTGGCTACTTGACGGTTATTTGTGGGCGCGATCATTTGCCGCTTGGTTCCCAGCATGTCTTTGTCCAAGAATTGAAAACACTCCATGACGCTGAGAAAATACTTGGGGAGGCGAAGTACGAGAAACATCTCGTCTCAACTGCAATGGAGCAGCGCGCAAAAGCCGAGCAAATTTTAAGTGCGGTTATCGACCGGGCCCCTCAAATGTTAAACTTAGTCTAAGGCGGCGCGCAACAAGCACCCGTNCAGCACGGAGCACAGGCTACCGGCCAGATCCTCTTTATGATCGTCGTTAGCCCNTATATCATTTTGTTGTGCCCGCGGACTTGTCCGGTGAATCCGGCGTTTGTCACATTACCCGCGAGGACTTAAATTTATTGACGATATTTGAAACAGGAATTGCATGAATGAAGGATGATCCAGTCGTTATTGTTGGCGCCGCGCGCACCCCGATGGCCGGGTTTGGCGGAGAGTTTGCGGATATAACTGCACCTGAACTGGGGGCGGTGGCGATTTCCGGAGCGCTCGATAAGGCCGGCGTCGACGCCGGCGATGTTGAAGACGTGATCATGGGCCTGGTATTGGGGGCGGGCCAAGGACAGGCTCCAGCCCGCCAGGCGTCGCTAGGCGCCGGCATTCCCCTTGGAACAGGGGCGACAACCGTGAACAAAATGTGCGGTTCTGGGATGAAAGCGGCCATGCTGGCCCATGACAATCTTTTGGCTGGCAGCCATCGCGTCATGGTGGCCGGAGGCATGGAGAGCATGACGAACGCGCCTTATCTGCTGCCAAAGGCCCGGTCTGGTATGCGAATGGGGCACAGTCAGGCCAAGGATCATATGTTTCTGGATGGTCTGGAGGATGCCTACGACAAGGGTAAGCTGATGGGGGTGTTTGCCGAAAATACGGCGGAGACGTTCCAATTCACACGAGAAGCGCAAGATTCATTTGCCCTTACGTCTCTTGACCGGGCTTTGAAAGCGTCAGAGGATGGAACGTTTTCCCATGAGATCACAGCCGTCACGGTAAAAAACCGCAAGGGTGAAAACACAGTCGAAAGTGACGAACAGCCACGGAATGCCCGTCCGGATAAAATACCCCAATTGAAGCCGGCCTTTCGAGATGGCGGCACCGTGACCGCCGCAAACGCCAGTTCTATCTCCGACGGCGCTGCCGCCCTCGTTCTCATGCGCCGATCGGAGGCGGAAAAGAGAGGTCTCTCGCCTTTGGCGGCCATACGNGCCCATGCGACACATGCAGCGGAGCCGGAATGGTTCACAACTGCCCCGATTGGCGCTGTAAATAAGGTTCTTGAACAGGCAGGATGGACGCTAGAGGCGGTTGATCTATTTGAGATCAACGAAGCCTTTGCCGTTGTGCCTATGGCGACCATGAAGGACCTTGGGCTTTCTCATGACAAGGTGAATGTCCATGGGGGNGCTTGTGCGCTGGGCCACCCCATCGGTGCTTCGGGTGCGAGAATTGTTGTCTCGTTATTGAATGCGCTGGCAAAATACGATCTTGAGAAGGGCGTGGCGTCGTTATGTATTGGAGGCGGGGAAGCGACCGCAATGGCCATTGAGCGCATAAACTAAGGAGCGGAGCAGATAGGATGACAGACAAAACCGTGTTACTAGAGACGGATTCCCGCGGAATCGCTACGGTCACACTTAACCGTCCGGAAGTTTTCAATGGATATAACGAGTCATTGCTGACCTCTTTGCGGGATATCGTTGTTAGGCTGGATTCGGATCCGTCTGTTCGNGCGGTTCTCCTGAAGGGGGCTGGCAAACATTTCTCCGCCGGTGCTGATGTGAATTGGTTCAAGGAACTTGCCACCGCTGCGCCGGTTGTGCGGCTGGCCGCGTCGCGTTTGAGCACGGCTGCTATGAGAGCCCTAGACGAATGCAGCAAGCCGACTATTGCGCTAGTGCAAAACGCTTGTTTTGGGGGCGGCGCAGGATATGCAGCTGCCTGTGACATTGTCATCGCCTCTAAAGATGCTCGATTTGCGATTACCGAAGTTAGGTTGGGGATCACGCCAGCCCCAATCCTCAATCAAGTGATCAAGGCATNGGGCGGGCGCCAAGCCCGCCGTTATGCTATTACAGCGGAAACCTTCGATGTAAATAGAGCNCAGGATGTTGGGTTAGTGCATGAAATTTGTCCTGTCGGCGGTTTGGAGGATGCCGTTGAACCGATCATTGATGCGATTCTGAGGAGTGGTCCCATCGCTGTTTCGAAAACCAAGGAAATGATTGGGATATATTCCGGCACTAACCTCTCGGATGAAACTGCCGACGAACTGGCAGGCATCAGTGCCGCAGGAAGAGATACCAAAGAGGGCATAGAGGGATTTTCAGCATTTTTGGAAAAAAGAACGCCTGCTTGGTATCCCGAGGGCGCGTAAATGGCGCTTCATCTTCTTCGAATGGCGGTCAAGATTGAGAGCATCGCCCATCTCAAACAAGTTCAGGCAGAGCGGCTGCGTGAGGAGCAGAGAAATGGCGGAGAGTTTCTTTACACTTTTACGCGCAATGTGCCCAAACGGGCGGACGAACTGCTCGGTGGCGGATCACTTTTTTGGGTGATCAAACGCTATATCAGAGTTCGCCAACCCATCTTGGGGCTCGAACGGCTTCAAAATGAAGATGGCCGTGNGTTCTGCGCCATTCGGTTGGACCCCGAACCCATCCAAGTCGTCTCTCGCCGTCAAAAAGCTTTTCAAGGCTGGCGTTATTTCAAACCAGAGGATGTTCCAGCGGATCTCAACGTCACGGACCTGNAAATTGATNGCTTACCCGCTGAGATGGCCGATGAACTCAGGGAACTCGGCTTGTTATAGTCCCCCGAAACTTTTTATTATCCCTTAAAATACGTTTCCTATGCTCGCATTTTCAGATAGGAGAGAGTATTTTTTCGTGGATCCTTAACTTTAGAAGTACCAGCGAGTAAATCAAAGTCACGGGGCCAATGGCTTCCAGGAACTTATGCACTTACCCGCTGATATAATCACCGGCTATTCGATTATGTCGCTCCTCGATAGGCTAAATATTGTCACGGTGGTAATAACCCTGGGTGATGACAGCCTCCATTTGAATGTGACCATCATCATGCTGACTGGCCATACTGCGATGTTTTAAGCGCCTGAGGTGCTGGATATGGATAGAGTTTGGCACTTAAGCTGCGGGCCTAGGCCCGCCTGATCATCCCTACCTGTCTGCCGACTCGTAGAGCTTAAAATTCTCCACACCATCAAGGAGCACTCCGTCAAAACCTTGTTTTGCAACTCCATAGACGTACGAGTCAGGTTTTCCGGCAAGGATGTCATGCCACGCCCGGTCCCAATATCTGACGAGGTTGCGATCTGAGGCACCCGGTGCTGAGGCGCCGATAAAGCGGGGATTGCCAATCGCCCAACCCGGTTTCCAATAATAATGAGAGCTGTCTGCTGTGGAGATATTCATGACAGCTAAGACCAAACGTCGTGAACCGATTTTTTTCAGCTGCAGCTTACGCACATTTTTTTTGGTAAAAGGGTTCTGAGCACGGTCAAAAACATCCAGAATAAGAGCATCAAAATTCGTCATCCTCAGACGTTCAACCATATCGTCTTGGGTATCAAAACGCGAAGGGTTAATCATAAACAGGAAGTTTTTGGCGTTTTTTAGACCCACAACACTGTTGGAATTTTCAGATACTGGACGAGTGGGATATGCAGGAATACTGTCAAAAGCGCCGTCACCTTTATCCACTGTGAAAGGGATGAAACCGTTGGCCCGTTGTAATTCATATGATTTTTTAGCTGTGTCCACATTCGAGGCAAAGTCAGTTGCCCAAATTTGTAGCCCGTTTTTCTGCCCAAGTTTGGCAAGCCGCAACGTTCTCTCTCTCTCGGCGGCATCAGTTTCGCCTGCCTCGACACCGCCACTGGCCGGTCTAAAGAAGACGTTGTGTAGAAGGACTCCATTAATTGACCGGACATAGGTTGTTGCCGGTGAGCGGGCGGCGCCCTCTTCGCCGCCGCTGACTTTTTCCATCAACTCGAGTCCCCCGCGTGTCATGACGATGAAGTTCTTATCCACTCGTCTAGCGAACCGGCTGATCTTGATAATGAGTGCTCTCATCTGCTCTCGGTAGTCAGCCGTGATTACCTTGCGGCCGTATGGCTCAGCAAGAGCCGGTTTGTTCGTCAGCTTTACATCCTCTCCTCCCGAGCGGACGCTTCCCTGGGCCAGGGCAGTGTCCGCGCATAACAGGCTCGCAGCGAAGAGCATATGGCTGAAAAATAGTATCTTAGCTCTCAAAAATATTCTCCTGTATTTTCAGCGGTTGCAGGTTTGCTCTTGCGAACATTACATCAAGTCACGTCGACGTAAGTTCAGACACATGGCGTGCGATGGCCATAGAAGCTGTGATGCCGGGAGACTCTATACCGAATAAGTTAATCAGTCCCTCTACGCCGTGTGTTTCTGGTCCGTCAATAACGAAATCTGATGCAGGATGTCCCTGGCCGTTTAATTTCGGCCGTATGCCAGAATATCCTGGGCTGAGTGAGGCGTCGGGCAATGCCGGCCAGTATGTGCGAATGGCGTCATAAAATGCCTCTGCACGCGCCGGATCAACGGAATATTCGACATCTTCAGTCCATTCCACATCGGGGCCGAAACGCGCCTGCCCTGCCAAGTCCAGTGTAAGGTGAACGCCTAGGCCGGCCTCCTCGGGGACCGGATAGATCAGGTGGGAAAATGGCGTTTTACCGCTAAGGACAAAGTAATTTCCTTTGGCGTAATGGGACTCAGGGATATGCTCCCGTGGAAAGTCTTGAATTGATGCAGCTACATCTTGCGCAAATAATCCCGCGCAGTTGATAACAAGATTGCATTGAAGATCTAGTTGATCAGCTCCAGCGACAGATAAGCGAATACCATTATTTTCCGGGTTTCCCCCTGTGACAGGTGCGTTGAAGGCAATCATCGTCCCATGATCCTCCGCGTCGCCCTGGTAGGCCAGCATCAGTCCATGAGTGTCAATAATTCCCGTGGATGGCGACAGCAGGGCGCCCGTCGTTGTGAGATCAGGTTCCAGCTTGTTGGCCTGCGACTCCGTAAGATGCTGCAAGTCTGGTACGCCGTTGTTGTAGGCCTTCTCTTTAATGTCGTCCAAGGTGTCCAGTTGTGTATCGGACGTTGCTACTATCAATTTGCCACATTGTTGATGGCCGACGCCGTGAGCCGGGCAGTAGTCATAAAGAAGATGTTTCCCGGAGACACAAAGTTCGGCTTTAAGGCTGTCTTTAGGATAGTAAATTCCCGCATGGATGACTTCACTGTTGCGGGAACTGGTACCCGTGCCAATCGCGTCTGCAGCTTCTAGAACTATGACGTCTCGACCGCTCATCGCAAGAGCGCGGGCGACAGCCAGGCCCACCACGCCGGCGCCAATAACAGCGCAGTCGATTTTTTCTAGAGAAGTCATCAGGATATTTACTGCATATATCTTCGATTAGGCCAACTATCTTATCGTCTGCGAACAGTTTCACCAAGGCGTGAAAGGGCGTGAATTGTGGGAAGGAAGCTGCAGTATCACTTAGGTATATGAGACGTTCACAATATAAAATTACTGTGAAGAAGCTCAGTGCCGGTCTCCTTGTGGGGACCTCGATGGCAGCCGGGCTGCCCCCAGCTCTGTTTCCCGCTCTGGCAAATCCAGGCTTATGGAGAGCTGTTGCCAACAGTTTCTGGTTGAGGCCATTGTTGGGGAAGATACCGGCAAAGTTCTTAAGGCAATTCCCGTACGTTTGGAGTCATATGGCAAGTTCTATAAAAATTCCCCCAGCGGAAAACTCTTGCGGCCGGCGTTTTCATTTATGAACGCCGAAGGCGCAAACCTATATCGGGTTAGGATACGTCAACTCGGACATTCTTTTTCCGTGGGCCAATGCCCAAAAGCATTGAGCCTTTGGAGCGTGTTGTAAAGGTCGGCACTTAAGCCTGGAGCATTGAACTGCTGCACACAAAGAAGTGCACTGAAGCAGGAAATTTCTTTATCACATGGCGTGCTGAGCAAAATTCCGAGGTAGGCACGGAGAAAATTTTTCGAATCGTGGGGTTGGGAATGTTATTATTATGCGGAAAATCAAGATTGGTTTAGTGAATAAAGTTTATGATGTGGCTCTTGCGTTTACCTTCAATGCCTTCCTCGGAGCGATGGAAAACTCAATCAACTGAAGTAAGCTGGGAACCAGTTGTGTTGGAATCGGTGCAAGATTAGTCTCTTAAGACCAATTTTGTATATGTACACTCGCAGTTGCAGTCAACTGGGCTATATAAATTATACGCGACAACGCTTCGGGTATCAGGATGGGTAACGAAAATTTACCGGAAAAAACCTCAAATGAGGACATTCAAGCCTTTCTGGCAAAGGCGGCGGCAACGCCAGTGCGGCAGTCGGGTTCGGGACCTGGCAGATTAATCTTTGCGCTCGACGCCACAGCCAGCCGGGAGCCGACGTGGGATCACGCCTGCCATATACAAGGAGAAATGTTCCAGGAAACTGCGTTGCTTGGCGGCCTTGAGATCCAACTGGCTTACTACAGGGGTTTTGGTGAATTCCGCGCCAACAATTGGACAAAGAACTCGAGCTCTCTTCTCAGAGAGATGACAGGTGTCTTTTGCCTCGCGGGAGAAACTCAGTTTCGGAAGGTGCTTAGGCACGCACTTAACGAGTCGAAAAAGCAACCCGTCGATGCCCTCGTATTTGTTGGGGACTGCGTAGAAGAGGATGTCGACGCCCTGGGTACAGTAGCGGGCGAATTGGGTATTTTGGGGGTTCCTGTGTTTGTTTTCCAAGAGGGTTTTGACAGCATAGCGGAGTTCGCATTCAAACAGGTTGCGAAACTTTCCAATGGCGCTTATTGCAGATTGGACGAATTTAGCGCCCAAACACTAAAGGAATTGCTGCGCGCTGTTGCGGTCTTTGCCGCAGGTGGGCGTCCAGCATTGGAGAATTTGGCAAAAAAGGAAGGTGGTGCGATCCGTCAAATTGCCCACCAAGTGAAGGGCCGGTAATATCTTATCATGCCATATTTAGTTCTTGGTGCTGCAATCCTGATAGGGGTCATTCTCGCCGCCCGTTGGTACGTGAGCGCGCCTCCGTCTAGTATTTTAAGAGCTCTCAAATGGGGTGGGATTGCTGCTTTAATTTGTCTGGGAATAGTTTTAATCCTGACACGGAATTTCATGTGGGCGGCTTTTGCCCTGCCGGCGCTATTGCCATGGTTTCTGCGGGCACGGCAGGCGGCGCGTATGGCTAAAAATTGGTCCCGAATGTCGGGGGCGGCAGCCGGCGGATCTGGGACAGCGCCCGGTCAAACGTCTGAAATACAAACGCGTTTTTTCAAAATGTATCTGGATCATGGTTCAGGCGAAATGAACGGTGATGTCATTTTCGGTCAATTTGCCGGAAAGACGTTGAGGGGATTGGGCTTACAGGACCTGATCGCGTTGTTGGGAGAGTGCCGGGAAGATGAGCAGTCCGTTCAAGTTTTGTCGGCCTATCTTGACCGCTATTATGCGGACGACTGGCGGGATATGGGCGGTGCAGCGGGTTTTGAGGGTGATGGCGGCTCAGGTGCTTCTAATGGATCCATGACAGTGGAAGAGGCTTATCAGGTGTTGGGGCTGGAGCCTGGCGCGAGCACTGAGGAAGTCAAAGACGCCCACAAGAAATTGATGAGTAAAATTCACCCTGACCATGGCGGATCTACATACCTTGCGACCAAGATAAATCAGGCAAAGGATTTTCTCCTTGGGCAATGAGCATTCGCGTTAAGTTTTTAATAACCGCAGTAGGTCTGTTCTGCGGTGCTATTTTTCAGATTTTAGATGCCGCTTCGGCACGAGCTTCCTCATGTTCTTTATCTGAGATTGCAAGGCACTACCAAGCAGGTTTAAGGCCTGCCACCTCCGGGCGGCATTTAGGCTCTCGCACCAAATTGCTGATGCTGGCTGAGGCAGGTTTTGGCCCGGCACAAAGGGAGGTTTCCAAATCGATGGCGCGCGGTCAAGGTGATGAGGGGTCACTTGAGGAGACTGCGATGTGGGCAGAACTAGCTTTTCGCGACGGGGACAGGGAAGCGCGCGTGTTGTCCCACACATACCGGTCGGCGATGACGGTTGACCAGCGCCATCAGTTACGCATAGCAATGGGGGGCTGGGTGGGGCGAGCGGTCAGATGTTCAGGCGATCGTGTGATGTTCCACGGTCAGGCTTCATCGATGAAGACACCGCTCACCATCAAAATAGAATTCAACAAACGTGTTAAACCCGAGCTTCGGCCATCACTCACAGCGAAGATCAATGCCTTGTTAGACCTGGCCTTGCGGTCTGAACCTTCCGCTCGGTTATATCTGGGCATGATCGATGCAATTGAAGTCTATCAGGGCAATCGGTACCACCGATATCTCGGCTGGCGACAGAATAGTAAACGGAATGTCTTGAGATTTGCTAGTTCGAATTTGGAAGATGTGCAGCCCCATATCATCGCCAAAGCCCTGATCGTAGAAGTGAAGCGGCGGGCCTATACTCTGATATCAAACGCTGAATATGCTGACCCCTACCTGCGCCGCTTTAACGGAAAGTATTTTTTCGGTTCTGCTTATCCTGACATCAACAATGGACGATTTTTTAAGTTAATGCGTCAAGCATTTACCAAGATCCAACGTTTGCCGGAAGACATCAGAGTGAATGTGGAGGCCATTGATGAGATTCATTACAACCCCCAGTCAGAATATTTTGTGAAATATGGCGTCGCAGACTCGTCCGGTGCTTACTATAATAAAATTTTGAGTTCTGATGCTTTGAGCATGATGTTTGTTCGCAGAGATGCGCTTTATTCTTCGCCGCTTTTTTTCGTGCGCGTTTTGGTTCATGAGGGAACTCATGCTGTTCAGGATCGAAGAGCGAAACAAAATTTAGCGGAGATTCCTAAGATAAGACGGCAGT